>JAOMOG010000050.1 GCA_028353405.1 Candidatus Poseidoniaceae archaeon
CTTGGCTGCTGATGCAGACCATACACCACTTCCTGCTGGTTGGATTGCCGACCGCGTTATCAAAGTTGTCCGCCGATCCCCGTCGGCTGGCAAGTCTGTTGCATACCGTCTAATCGTAGAGGGTAACTGAGGGGAGGTGTCTATTATGCAAGAAATAATTCAATCATTTTTCAAAGAGCGAAGTTTAGTGAATCATCAATTGGCGTCATACAACGATTGTATTCCAGCTGGAGACAGCACAATCTCACGTATGGAGAAAATCATCCGTAATATTCGTGTCGGAACCGACGAGGAAATCGTTGATGATGAAGGTGGATATATCAAACTCGACGTAGTTGACCAAGAAATAGTCATTCGTTTGAAAGACATTAAACTTGGAAAACCAACAATCCGTGAAGCAAATGGTGCAAACATGGAATCAACTCCAATGGAATGCCGTTTGAGAAAGTTGACATACATGTCTCCTGTTTCAATTGATTTCCAAATATACCGCAGTGGGATACCATCCCCTCTTGAAGAAAGTGTTCAAGTTGGAAGCATGCCTATCATGATTCGTTCTCGCAGGTGTAATCTACATCCAGAACATATCATCAATGATCGAGTTCTTGACCCTACAACTTCTAGCGAAGATGCTGACTTGTGGAAGGACTTGTTGCGCAAGAAGGGAGAAGACCCTCTAGACCCTGGTGGCTATTTCATTATCAACGGAACAGAACGTGTTCTAATCTCAATGGAAGACTTAGCACCTAACAGAGTTACAGTTGAAATCAATAAGCGTTCAGTAAAGAAGACTGAAGTTGCTAAGATTTTCTCACAGAAAGATGGTATGAGAAAGCCATTGACTGTTGAAAAGCGCCGTGATGGAATGTTGATGGTTAAGATTAGTACAGTAGGAACAACCCCAATTCCTGTAGTAATGCTAATGCGTGCACTTGGAATTGAAAATGACCAAGAAGTGTTCCAAGCTATCGCAGGTCCAACAGAGACTTTCAAGTATATCGTTGCAAATATCAACGAAGTAAACGACAACGAAGAGTATGCGGTCAACAATACCTTGGAATCACATGAATGGCTTCAGAAGAAATTCGCTGCCGGTCAACAACGCGAATACCGAGAGGCACGTGTTAACCAACTATTGGATAGAGAACTTCTTCCTCACTTGGGTGACCAAACAGAAGATCGTAAGAAGAAGGCTATCTTCCTTGGAAGAATCGTCCGTCAAGTGTTAGAAATGGCAATGACCGACCGTGAACCAAACGACAAGGACCACTATGCAAACAAGCGTGTTCGTCTTGCAGGTGACTTGATTGAAGATTTATTCCGTGTCTCATCTGGGCAACTTGCTCGTGACTTAAAGTATCAACTTGAGCGTCATCACAACCGCAAGCGAGAATTAAAGATCACATCTTGCCTTCGTCCAGATGTTCTAACTTCAAAGATCATGCACGCATTGGCTACAGGAAACTGGGTCGGTGGTCGTTCTGGTGTTTCACAACTTCTAGACCGTACAACATACCTAGCAGCACTATCTCACATGCGCCGTGTAACTTCTCCACTAGTTCGCAGCCAACCTCACTTCGAAGCACGTGACCTGCACCCAACACAGTGGGGCCGTCTATGTCCAAATGAGACACCAGAAGGTCAAAACTGTGGTTTGGTAAAGAACGCAGCTCAAATGATTGATATCTCAGAAAATATTGATGAGACCGAGGTTCGTGAGCGTCTTGATGAACTAGATGTTGTTCAACCTGATGATTGGACCAGCGGTGACCGAATTCACGTAAATGGTGACATTTATGGTGTTCATAAGCGCGGTGCAAACTTGGTTAGGCACTTCAAGTCAGCTCGCCGTCGTGGTGTTATTCCAGCAGAAGTATCCATTAGATTCGATAAAGCAAATAATGATATTTTCATCAATACTGACAAAGGCCGCATTCTAAGACCTCTGTTAATTCTATACGATGGTACTCCTCGTTTAACCAATGACCACTTGGAATCTCTCCGCACAGGTAAGATGTCATTCAAGGAATTGGTTAACGAAGGAATCGTTGAATGGGTTGACGCAGAAGAAGAAGAGGATTTGTATATTGCACCTCGCCCATTTATCACTCCAGAAATGGTTGAAGATGGCCCACTAAAGGGTAGATTGGTAACCAATGAAGAAATCAAGTGGATTAATCTCGGAGTTCCTGGTTCCACCGAAGCAGAATTACTCGCTCGTGTTCGCATGCCAAACGGTTCATGGGAAGAAGCAACTTTGAATGTACCATTGTTGTATACTGAGGATCATACTCACGTTGAAATTGATCCACAATTGATTCATGGAGTATGTGCTTCATTGATTCCTTATCCAGAACACAACTCAACACCTCGTGTTACTGGTGGAACTGCAATGGTTAAGCAATCTCTAGGACTTCCTAGCTCTAACTACCGTCTACGTCCAGACACACGTGCGCATATTCTGCACTACCCTCATCGTTCAATTACACGTACACGTGCAATGACAACAACAAATTTCGACGACCGTCCAGGTGGTCAAAACTATATTGTTGCGATTATGTCTCTTCATGGATACAACATGCAAGACGCTGTTATCATGAACAAGGGTTCGGTAGACCGTGCCTTAGGACGTTCAACATTTAACAGAACTTACAATGCTGAGCGAAGAAGGTTCCCAGGTGGTCAAGAAGAATTGATCGAGAAGCCAGGTTCATCTTTACAAGAAGTAAAGGGAATGAAGTCTCCTGATGCATATAATCATCTAGAAGATGATGGTTTGCCTATGCCTGAAATTGAATTGACAGGTGGCGATGTCCTCGTTGGTAAGACCAGCCCTCCTCGATTCTTAGAAGAATCAACTGGTGGCGCATTCCTTACCGCTCAAGAACGCAGAGAATCATCTATGCTAGTTCGTCATGGCGAGAAAGGTTGGGTTGACAATGTATATGTTACAGAATCTCTCGACTCTGGTCGTCTGGTTCGTGTAATGGTT
>JAOMOG010000051.1 GCA_028353405.1 Candidatus Poseidoniaceae archaeon
CAATAATAGGTGAACGCTGTGAGTGAATTGTCCAAATTGTGGGATGGGCCGGTTACAGACAACCATTTCCATCTAAATCGTAAAGGTTTATTTCTTGAGGCAGCTCGTGATTTTGAACGATTTGGAGGAACGGATTTAGTCCTAGTTCATTGTCCAGATTTTGCATCACCCCCTACTTCCAAAAAAGGTCATAGCGACACATATGCGGATACTATTTCTATGGCTGAAGCAGTGCGTAAGGAAGTTGGATTGGGAGTTAGAGTTGTATTAGGGCCTCATCCTGCTGCATTTGCGCATCAATTAGATAATGCAATTCAAAGTGAAAACGAACAAGGTATTGAAAATGCTGCCAATAATTATCGCGATAGCATTGATGCAGCATTAGAGTTTGTCCATGAAGGAAAAGCGCACGCTATTGGAGAAGTAGGTAGACCGCACTGGCCAGTATCAAAGCAAGTGTGGGACATGTCCAATGAGTTATTATCGGAAACAATGCATTTGGCTAGTCAAGAAGGTATTACCTTGCAGTTACACGTTGAAGGTGAATTGGAATCTACCTATTCGGACTTATCACAAATGGCGATAAAGTCTGGAATGGATTGTAAGAAAATAGTAAGGCATTATGCTCCAGCAAATATAGATGCACAAATAACCAAAGGAATCACTCCAAGTGTGCTGATTGGCAAAGGTGCGATTGAGGAATTGATGGATAATATAGCAAAATCAAGTCATGGATTCTTACTTGAGACTGATTATATGGATGATCCAAAACGTCCAGGTGCAGTATTGGGTCCAAAAACAGTTCCAAAAAGAACAAAACAACTGTTGGAACTCGGAGTCGATGAAGAAATACTGTGGAAAACCCACCAAGATTTACCCAATTTGCTATATGGCGATACAGTGCGAGCATAGGTGTTTTATGGCTCTACCATCCATCACATTGATGAAAGAGTGCTTCAACCCACAACCGGTGAGAGATATGCGGAGAGGTCAGATTCTAGCTTTTGCATTGGCATTTTTCATGCTTCCAGCATTGTCGGTAATGACTTCGGCTCAGGATGTACCAGCGGGACCTGGTGTTGAGATAGATTGCGGTACTGACCCGGTAATGAATGTCCACCCATCATACTACGAGGAAGTTGAATTAACTTGTATAGTAAGTAATCCATCATCACTTCAGGAGACAATTTCAGTTGAAAAAGAGTGGGATGCAAATAATATAGAGATGATTCTGTCAGAAGATTCATTCGAAATAGATGCAGGTGAAGAAGAGGAATTCACCATCACTTTTTCAGGTCCAACAAAGTTATCAGCAGATACCAGTTATTCATTTACACTAAACGCTCAAGTTGATACATGGGGGGGCATCTTCCCAATGGATCAATTAAATGTAAACGCTTCATATGAAGGTGAATTCTCAGTTTCCACATATGGAATGGTCGAATTAGAGATGAGTGATAAAAGTGTTAGAACTTTAGAGTTGGATGAGCAGAGAGTCGTATCGTTTCAATTTTCCAACTATGGTAATGATGAAGATAAAATTAGAGTCTCTATCGCCAATGAAGCAGAACTACTTGAAAGTGGATTCAGTTTCCCATTGGGCACATTTGTTGCAGAAGACGTAGCATCAGGAGGAGTTTCTTCAATTCGTGACCTGACAGTAAGTGCGCCTTCAGAAGTCACTTCAGAGATAAGAGTTCAAATGGTAATACGTGCAGAAAGTACCAATGACGATAGCGCAGAATTCAGTGAAATAGTAATTACTCTATTAGTAGAAAAGCCTAGCGAAATTTCAGGATTGGGCGGGCTTGATGAAATGAGCACTGGTGATCTGAAGAAATATGGAGCGATTATTGGCGCTGGTATACTGGGTATCTTCATTCTAGTATTGGCTCTGAAAGTAGTGGGTAGGAGATCTTCAGAAGGTGCAACAGTGCGTACAATAGAACTTCCAGAGGTTGAAGAAGTGACTAAACCTGATGTAGAAAACTTAGATGAATTTGATGATATGTTTGACGATTTGATTGATGAAGAAGATGATTTAGATTCATTCCTAAATGACTTGTAAATATTTAGTTCATAGATGTACGGTTACCGCCGCATTAATATTTTTCTGCACTATTACAAAGCGGTGTTTTGAGAGCACCAAATAAGATATAGATTTAACACCTAATTCGTGGTGCTTCGGCCTATTTGTAAAGGTATTAAAAACTCCATATTGTGTTGTTAATCTATGGTAACAGTCAAAGGGTTGGTGTAGCGGGCAACACCTATCCAATGAATCGGTGTTGTTATGCTCGGACTGCAAGGAAAAACCGCATTTGTTTTTGGTGTAGCAAG
>JAOMOG010000052.1 GCA_028353405.1 Candidatus Poseidoniaceae archaeon
GATAGAATCGTTATCGAAGTCGGAAATACATTGTGTTGAAGAATTACTGCCTGTTGTAATGGTTGATTGTCCATTTGGACATGCAGTTTGTGTTGATTGGCCAACTGCTGAAACATATGAACCGATATCAGCAGCATCACAAGATGATTGAGCAGTCAATGACTGATAGGTTCCTGTAGCACAATCAGTTTGACTTGTTTGTCCAGTCTGATTTACGAATGAACCAGCATCTGCATCGTCACAAGAATCCTGTCCAGTATCTACTTGGAATGTTCCTATTGCACAAGCAGTTTGAGTAGATTGTCCAATTGTCGGAACATAATAACCTGCACTTGCATCGGTAGCATACATCGCACCTGAAGCAGGGACATATTTCCCTAATGGTGCATCAACACAGAGATATCGTCCATATTGTCCAGCATGACAAGAATCTGGAGATGGATGGGTTGATTCGAATATGTTCAATGTGCCATCATTGTCAAAATCACGTTCAGAAAGTGCAGCAGTTCGCGGATTTGTTGCTGTTCCAAGATCACTGGTCAAAGTGGGTGTCAATTGGTTTGATGTGCCTCCGTTGCCCAGTTGACCAGAGATTCCATTCCCCCAACAGGATGTTGAACCGTTGTCAAGAATGGCGCAGGTATGGAGTGATCCAGTAGAGATTGCAACTGCAGTACGACCCGTTCCAAGACTGCTGGTCAAGGTGGGTGAGGATTGATGTGATGTACCTCCGTGTCCCAGTTGGCCTCGATTTCCCGTTCCCCAGCAGGAGACATCACCGTTGTCAAGAATGACGCAGGTATGGGTATATCCAGTAGAGATTGCAACTGCAGTTCTTCCAGTTCCAAGACTCGATGTTTGAGTCGGTGTGAGCCGGTCCGTAGTTGTCCCATCTCCGAGTTGACCATACCAATTCTTACCCCAACAACTTACAGAACCATCATCAAGAATGGCGCAGGTGTGGGAACCTCCAGAAGAGAGAGCGACCGCAGTACGACCTATTCCAAGGCTGCTGGTCAAGGCTGGGGAGGGATTTTGGTTCGATGTTTCTCCGCTGCCCAGTTGGCCATCGGCATTCCAACCCCAACAACTTACAGAACCATTATCAAGAATGGCGCAGGTGTGGAAACTTCCAGAAGAGAGAGCGACAGCGGTACGACCCGTTCCTAAGGAGTAGGTCAAGGTGGGTGTGTTAGTGTCCGCTGTGCCTCCGTTGCCCAGCTCGCCTTTGCCGTTTTCTCCCCAACAGGATACTACACCAATGTCAAGGATGGCGCAGGTATGATAGTCACCAGAAGAGAGAGCGACTGCGGTACGACCCGTTCCAAGGCTGTTGGTTAGCTCCGGAGAGTATTGGTTCGTATTACTGGATGCTGTTTGGCCGCGAGTGCCATGTCCCCAACAGGAGACTGCACCGTTGTCAAGAATGGCGCAGGTATGGGAATTTCCAGAAGAGATGGCGACAGCGGTACGACCCGTTCCAAGGCTGTTGGTCAAGGCGGGTGTCAATTCGTCACTCATGGCGTAAAAGCCTAGTCTTCCATTGTCTCCTTTCCCCCAACAGGATACTAAACCGTTGTCCAGAATGGCGCAGGTGTGCTGTCCTCCAGAAGAGAGAGTTGTATCTGTAAAGATGGAACCTTCTTGATGCCCAGCTTCATTCAATAAATTGGCTGGTAGAATTACCTCTTGAGGGGCTGATGGCTCTCCAAGTGTTGTGGTTTCGGTTGATTCATTCATAGAATTAGTGGCTGCTGAGAGTCCGAGAACGATCATCAGGAAACTGAGAAAGATTGTCTTTACAGTGCGGTTCATGGCGTGGGCAAACATTACCAGTTTATATGTTTTAACTGATATACCGAAAAACTGAAAGTTCCTTCTGGACAACTCCAAGTTTCTACGTACGCTATAAGATAAATAAGGTGCTCGTACCGGAAAACTCAAGCCTTCCTTACGGATGATTTCAATTGCTTCCGTACTCATTGATTCGGCTTCAATGAGATCCCATCTGAGCCATAGACGGAATCAAACCAGCTTGGGATGCATACTCCAGTACCAGTTGTGAATCGGACCGATAACCTTCCATATAGGGGCACTGGAGTTGGAAGATGCCATTCCATGTGTTCTCCTTTCATCATT
>JAOMOG010000053.1 GCA_028353405.1 Candidatus Poseidoniaceae archaeon
TTGCCACTTAGGGCCAGATGGTCATAGAATCAATGCAATTTCATCTGGTCCAATTCCAACTCTAGCTGCTGGAGGTATTCCTGGATTTGATAAAATTCTTGACCATGTAGAGGCAAATGCACCTCTGCGCCGTAATGTCACTCAATCCGATGTCGCTGGTGCAGCAATTTGGCTGGCAAGTCCTCTTTCAAGCGGTGTAACCGGCCAATGCATCTATGTTGATGCTGGTTACTCAATTACGATGGTGCCACAAAGTATTATGGACAACTAGGTGGTGTTTCTATGTCTATTACTACTGCAGATGGAAAGGAATGCGAAGGTCTCGAACAAGGCCCCTTTGAACCGATTGCAGTAATTGGTCTGGCTGCTATAATGCCAGACGCAGAAAACTCGAGTCAATTCTGGCAGAATATTATTGATGCTAAAGTCAGTATCAAACAAATTCCAGAAGACAGATGGCCAGGTCCTTCAAACAATTTCTGGAAGCAAGGTGGCCCAGGTGCTGTAGAGGAAGGCTTTACCTATTCTAAAATCGGTGCATTGGTTGACGGATATGAATTCGATTGGAGAAGATGGAGGCAACCGCCAGGAACTCTTCCTCAGATTGATATCTGCCAGCAGTGGGCTGTCGCTGTATCAGCAGATGCAATAGAGGATGCAGGTTTTGATGGAGAATCAAAAGATATCGACCGAGTTAGAACTGGAGTTGTTTTTGCAAATGCATTAGGTGGAGAAAACCGTAATATGTCGAATATTCGTGTTTGGTCAAACCATACCAAACAATTGGCATCTCAACATGGATTACCAGATTCAAATATGGATTCATTCATTGAAGATGTAGTACGGGGTACGCCGAGAATTGATGAAGATACCATGCCAGGTGAATTGGCTAACGTTGTATCTGGAAGGGTTGCTAATCTATTGGATTTACAAGGGCCTAATCATGCAATGGATGCTGCTTGTGCATCGTCTATGGCTGCGCTATTGGATGCTTGCAGATTACTGCAAACAAGACAGGTTGATACAATGTTGGCGGGAGCAAGTGACCGAACAATGGATCCTGCTACATTTGCCAAGTTCAGTGCCATAGGTGCATTATCTGCGACACATTCCACTCCCTTTGATGCTAAAGCAAACGGGTTCGTAATGGGTGAGGGAGCAGGTGTATTACTTCTCAAGCGCCTAGGAGATGCAATCCGCGATGGTGATGAGATTAAGGCGGTAATCAGGGGAATCGGAGGTTCATCAGATGGCCGAGGTAAGGGTATTACTGCTCCAAGTCAAAGAGGACAGGTACAAGCGATGGCACGTGCCTACAATCAAGCGGGATATGATGCATCCAGCGTTCAGTTGGTTGAAGCTCACGGGACCTCGACCAAAGTCGGCGATGCTACAGAATTATCAACATTATCGCGCTTATGGACTGGATTTGATGGTGGCGACCACATTGCAGTCGGTTCGATTAAATCACAAATTGGACATCTAAAGGCTGCAGCAGGAATTGCAGGAATAATGAAATCAATTCTGGCACTACATCACAGAACAATTCCCCCAAGTGCAGGGTTTGAAACACCAAATCCAACAGTTGATTGGGGGAGTATACCATTTTTCGTACCAACTCAAGCAATGGAATGGCCTAGGCCAGAGTCAAACCCGAGAAGAGCTGGTGTTTCCGCTTTCGGTTTTGGTGGTACTAATTTCCACGTCGCTCTCGAAGGATATGAACCAGATTACCATGCACCACTTGCACAACAGTGGCAACATCGATGGGATGCATATTCTCAACCTCTAGATGGTTCCCAAACTAAAACAACAGGTGAGGCAGTTGCAGCCTCAATCCTGGATTCCACGGCAACACCTTCAATGACTCATCAACAATTAAAGCAAATTGAAGGTGGAATGTTATTGCTTTCTGGCAGTGATATTGACCAAATAAAGCAGCAACTACAATCTATTTCTTTCCAAGGTCCTAATTTTGACGAGGACCCGAGAGGACTCCGACTTTCACAAGCACTAGAAT
>JAOMOG010000054.1 GCA_028353405.1 Candidatus Poseidoniaceae archaeon
TACTAAGAAAAGAAGGGTCAGTGATTTACTATTTTCTAAATAATTAGTTTCTTCATCAGATACTGTAGTTTCTTGGTTTGTAGTTTCTTCAGTACCATCTACTGAAGAGTTTCTAGTGTAGGTATAGAGAAGAAAGGCTGTTGCTTTCTCAATATCAACGTCGATTAGCGTTTGATCCTTATCCATAGCAATAAGGGCATGGAATTCGGTAGGTGCTGGTCGGCCTTCCGTATACACTCCATCAAACTCCACAACAAGCCATGCTGATTGAGTGATGTGCAAAGCTATGAATGCTGCAACGAATACTCTAATCCAACTACTCAAGTTGGAAGGGGGCCGTCGTAATGACATAATCCCCTTCCTACCTAATTAGCAAAATCAACAATTCGTTAGAATTATTCCTCTTCACGGTTACGAACTGCTGCAATCAATCCTGCTAGGATTGTTACAGTCAAGAGCGCTGCTGGTGAAACGAATGGCAGTAATCCGCCTTCGTCAACTAGTTCTTCTGCTGTTGGCGGTGTAGTAGATTGTCCTGGCCCTTCATTACCAAGTCCTAGATCTGCTGGGTCAATTCCAGCATCGATTAGTTCTTGTTCTAAATCAGCAGTATCGTGAGTGCTTACATCAACAATCTCTGCAAGAGTAGATTGCCCTGAAGCTGTCGCTGAAGCATCTGTAGCGGCTTGCCCGGTGATGTAAATGATACTTACAGGAATTGTTGGAGGATTGTCCATTGCAGCAGTTGTAGGTCCAAACATTGTTTGCCACTCATTTGCAGTTTCATCGTGAACATATAATCCCATTCCCACAACTGTAGCATGAGTATTACTCCATAGGAATACCCCTTTACCGTCGTCATAAGGGAAGTCTTCATTCGGATCTAAGTCCTCCATAACCTGCTCCATATTTTGACCAAACGATTCCAAAACACTTTCAAAGTTAGAATTACCAAATGCATCTGCAATATCCATCAATTTCTGACTTGGTTGCGGTTCGTCCTCTACCGAAAATTCGGAAGACGTTTCTGAAGAATGTAAAGTCCCAGTGTCATCATAAAGGTCTACTACAACTACATAATCTCCTTCTGATGTAACTGCTAAATTATCTTCGAAGTAGTTGCTATAATCATTACCATCAATTGCGTGCATGGCTGAGTCTGTTGCAGTGGAAGAACCAACTTCCATTACTGAAATCTCAACAGTATATCCTGTGGTTCCAGAGGTATCCTGAATGCCTACCCAAGTTTCAACAGTCAAGCCTTCTCCATCATAGGCATCAATGTCATCAATATACATTCCAGTATGTTGACAATAATTGTCTGTGTATACTGTCATGCCGTATGAATCATCAAGTGTGATGTCAGCGCAAACTTGCGATGCAGAAGAGAGTCCTGCAGAACTATATACAGAATAAACAGAGGTATCCCAATTAGTCACATCGTCGAGCAAACTAGTGACAATGTTTCCATTATTATCTGTAACAATTATTTCAGCAGTATAAACAACAAGTCCTTCATCATCTCCATCGGGACAATCATTAAAGCCATCATTTACTTGATGTATCCAAGTTTGGGAGTTATCTTGGCAATCAAACCAATTTACTTCTGAACCGAAACAGCCAGAATCATCCCATGTTTGGCAATCGTCAGAGTAGTCACTAGGTGTGCCCATGTCCAACCATTGTTCATCCGCACCATCTGGACAGTCTCCCCAGTTATCATTTACATAATCAAGAGAAATGGTTGTGCCATCTCCACAAATGAAGGTTGGTTCCATTAATTCCCAGAAATAAGCTGAAATTTCTAATTCATCTGAAGCACTATCATACGACATTGAAGAATGGCCCATAACAACTCCTTCATCAGAATTATCTCCACAATCATCCCAGTCATCGTTTACTTGCCATTGTTCAACATAGTTTCCATTGTCACATAGGTGCATGTATTCGTACGGGTCGTATGACTCCTCCTCAGCATCATCGTTGAACGGATTTAGTTCTCCCAATTCCAGTT
>JAOMOG010000006.1 GCA_028353405.1 Candidatus Poseidoniaceae archaeon
GTGGTTAGTTCGGGCAAAAATGGTAGGCTAACAGTCATCGACCGCTAGGATAAAAATCATTTTTGGTGGATAGTTTTAGCCTTTTTGTCACGCAACCATAAAGAAGGGGAGGGCGTGGGCGACTTTGTTCCTTTGGATGTATCCTATTGATCTCAGCCATAAAATAATGAGATTTATTCAATGTTTATCAATCAAATGCATATTTTATGCTGTAGATTACATTACAATATTCAGTCGGTTTTCTTTTTACGGACTGAGAATGATGATTGTATTATTTCTGGACCATCTGCGATATCTTCTCCACTGAGTTTTTTATTTAATTCAAATTCATACGTGTCACTGATATTTACATCGGCAACGGCCCAAGGTTGGTATCTTCGGCAAATCAAATACACTTCTGATGATGAGTTTCTACTTGCGTGAGGTGAATGTCTCCTAACATCCTCGAAATGTGGTTTGACCGCATTTATCAATTCCTCAACACCAACTCCTTGGAATAATTTTGTTACGAAATGTCCACCTTTGCATAAAAATGGTAAAGCGAAATCAAATACTTCTGTAACTAAAGTCATAGCAATTGCTTGATCCATATCCCATTTTCCAGTAATATTTGGTGAAATATCTGAAATAATGCTGTTAAGTTGCCGTCCATTTAGATATTCAAGAACTCTATCTTGTGTATGCGGATCTGTGATATCACCTACTAGAAGAGCTGCACCCTCAATCGGTTGGCATGGGTCAAGGTCGACACCAACGACATCACCTTCCTCTCCTACAAGTTCTAATGCAACTTGAGTCCAGCCACCAGGGAAACATCCGACATCAAGAATGACGTCGCCCTTGTCTATCAACTTGAACCGTTCTTGGATTTGTTTGAGTTTAAAGGCTGAGCGTGCCCTATATCCACTGGCCTTGGCTTGACGTCTCCAAGGGTCACGTTTGTGATTCTCAATCCAATGGTCAGCCATAACAACCCCTCCTGCTCAAGTTATGCTCGTCCACCCCTCTTTGATGAACTCTCCTCTCGTAGTCAACGTCAAACAAAGAGATGAAGGGGTTTGGCTTTGTGGCGGTGCTTGATGGCAATCGATTATGCTCGCTTAAGCGCATTTACGATTATTTCTATCATGCTAATCTCTGTTCAAATACCAATTGTTGCAAGCGATTCTGTTGACTCCCAAGTTCAAACCTACAGCGTCAACGGTGGCCGTAGTATTCTAATCGAAGAATACACTGCAACTTGGTGCCCAAGTTGTTCTGAAATAGACCCATATTTGATGGAATTCGCATACGCTCATGGCTCTAGAATTGCGATGGTCGCATACCACCCAAGTGATGATGTGGATGCATTCCAACCACTTGCAGCTCAAAATAGAATAGACAGACTATTGATCACTCATCCAGAAATTGGTTCAACTCCAACATTTATCGTAGAGTCTGGGAATCTTAGGATTGGACCTGATTCTTGGCCTGATGTCAATTCCGATATTCTCAATGAAGAGGTAAAGCGTCAAACTTACACACAACTGAAACTTGACCTAAAACAGGATAATGATACTTGGACTGCAACTGCAAAGGTTGTGGACAATGATTCAATAAATAGTGGTCAACTAACAATTATGATAGTTCAGCATGAAAAGATAGTTCCTGAAGGGTTTGACAACCCTGGTGGAGATACAAGAGATAGAGTTCTTACTGCAATTGCTGAATGTGACATAAATAGTTCAACAATAACTTCTGAAATCAATCTGTTATCTGCAGAAACGACTTCTTGTGTTGATGATTTTTCTGTAACCTTTTCTCCTGAGAACGATGTATTCAGCGTATTGCTAATTCATGAGCCGACTACTTCACAACTTGAAAATGGTTCATCAGGAACTTTTGGCATTGTTGAATTTAAGAGTAAAGCCTATCCAGTTACTCAAAGTAATGTTGATAATTCGCTATTGGTTTTTGCTTTTATTTTCATTGGTTGCGGATTGATCTACAATCTTAGAAGGAAAAAGTGACTAGATAATGTATGATTCCCACCGCATTACGGTAATGCGCACCGGATAAAGGCGATTAGTGATGCATTTCACCGGATTGTTGATAAGTGTGGTTGCTGATTATAATACATGGAAGAAACATGGGAAGATATAGCATGGGAGGGGGAGACTCTTCCAAAGGAGTGGGTTGTTGAATACATCGCTTTGGTAGATGGGGAAAAAATCCATCATCTATCTATACTGTACGGTGAAGATCACCAAGATGTTCAAAGAAGCCTTCTCCATGAACTAAGGATAGCATATCCAGGTAGTGGTAGAATTGATGTTACTGTCCTTCGTATGGAAGAAACAGTTCTCGAAACTGATGCTTTACACTTTGATGGAGATTGTATCCCTTGATTCACTGTTTATGCCATTCACCGGAATCATAGAGTTTACCCATTTGCCAGAATCCGTAAATCAGAAGAATGTTTCCTATGTGTGCAGCAGTACAATAGGGGCATATCTTCTCCATTTGATATTCAGCATACATAAGCCAAATTATTGGTAAGACACCTATTGCTGTGGCCATAAATCCTAACTTGATGTTTGAACCGACCCATTCTGCATTAGGTTCTTTGTTGATACTCATCAAGATCCATAAGAAAAAGGTGTAGACAATAATCCCTAGCCAAGCCCAGCTGATGCCTATCATTGGCACTTTGTTATAGTCCTCATTACCAATGACATCATCGCAGGAAAATAGGCTGTTGACTGCGCAGAAACCTGCTCCTTCTGAGATTGTATTAGAGATCCAAAGGGTCATAGAAGCAACTATAAATCCAGATGATGCAATTAGAAGAGAGCCCATTAGAAGTCTTCCTCTCAATGTTTTCAAAGATGGAAACTTGTCAGACATTGAAGCCGACAATGATTCACCCATCGGAGAGATTAGGAGAAATCCAAATGCCATTGGAATTACCATTACGGCTAATATTGTATTTGAATCAAATAGTTCCATTCACTCATCTCCTTGAGAATCGTTTTGAGGATGGAGTGCGAGGATGTACTCATCGTTAACGATTCGATATATGGCCTGCGGAAATGTTTCTTCTGATTCATGACTTGCCCAAGCAACTATTCCATCTGGTTGTATCAAGAAATATGCAGGTGTGCCACCGATATCCCACTTATTCATATTAGATTTATCTAAATCATCAACGAATGGAATGAGATATGGCGCACCATCTCTTGTTGAACAATCTTGGTTACCAGCATTACACATCTCTCCTGAAGTCTTGTCCCTAAACGCCATTATTTCTTCCCGGGATGATTCATGACCCTTCAATCCAGTAAGTTCCGCTGCGCTGGCAATGAAACTGATATGTGGTCCGTCCCAGTTTGGATTTTCTGGTGTAAAGTATTGTGATGCTTCCTGATATTCTCTTGCCTCATTGAAACAGTAAGGGCAATCGGTATCCAAAAATTCGATCATTACCCATTGACTTCCAATAGTATTGTTATTTTCTAAACTCCAATCGTAATCATAATATGTCTGCAAGTCAAAATCCTGCCATCCACTTCCATTGTATGCTTTTCCAATGACATTAGGTGCTCTATCACCCTCTTTTGTACCAGTTATAATAGGACTTGTAGTCAAACTAATCACCATAATTGCAGCTATAAATATCGCAATCGCAGTTAATGCTGTATCCATTCTTGCATCGCCATTATCATCATATTTTATTTTCATGTTATCCACCTTCTCTTAGTTTTTCACTTACAAACCAATTTCTTCAATCAGTGCACGAGCCGTATGCCTTATCGCATCTTCGGAATTATAATTTACATCAAAGCCAATTTGCAACATTTTGTCGATTGCCAACATCGCTCTCGGAACATCTCCAGCCCAGCCTCGGTCTCCACCAGTATATTCTATTGAAGCGCCTTCACAACCCGTCTCTTCGACCACTATTTCTGCAATTCTTTTAACAGATGCCGTATCATGGCTACCAAGATTGTACAGATTTAATTGCTGATCGGTATTATTCATCACATGTAAGATCCCATCGACACAATCGCCAACTTCCATGTAGGACTTTTCTTGTAAGCCATTACCAAGTACTTCTAATCGGGAAGGGTCTGTCTTTAGTTTGTGAATGAAATCAAAGATTACACCATGCGTACCTCTAGTTCCAATGATGTTGGCAAAGCGGAAAATCCAAGCTTGTAAACCAAAAGTTCCAACCCAACTTGAAATTAATCCCTCACCCGCTTGTTTACTTGCACCATATAGTGAAATTGGCAAACATGGACCATGGTTTTCTGGAGTCGGCATTGGAGCATCTTCTCCATATACAACTGAAGAAGAAGCAAAGGCAATTTTCTTTACTCCATTGATGCGCATAGCCTCAACAATGTTGTATGTAGCAATAGTTCCTTGCTTCAAATCAGTATCAGTGATTTTTGTTCCTAATCTAATATCTGGATTTGCTGCTAAGTGGAATACGCATTCTATCCCCTTCATTGCTGAAAGAACATCCTGATAATTTGTGACGTCGCCTTTGACCAATGAGACCTTGCCTGAATCGAGATGATTTTGAATGAAATCTAGATTACCACTCGACAAGTTATCGAGAACTACCACTGTGTCACCTCTAGAAACTAATCTATCAATTAAGTGAGAGCCGATGAATCCTGCCCCACCAGTAACTAACGCTCGCATGGTCATTCCTCGCCCCCCCTATGTATGAGTGTTTTCAAATGATGACCTGACCCACACTTACAAGAATTAGTGACTTTTATGAGGATTAAGGTGATTCGTTGAAGTTACTGTGCAACAGAAATGTGCATGGATGATGTGTAAACATGGTAAAAAAAACTGAAACAAAGAAGACTGAAACTGAGAACGAAGAATACACTGGCAACAGTGCGCTGATAGGATATGTTAGGCGAAGTAATGCGGGTGGTGCTTTGAAATTGAGCATCAACACAAGTGCTTTTGCAGATTGCTCAACCTATGTGACAAGTGATGGCCAGGCCTATGTGCCGTTGATCATTTCATTGAATGCTTTAAACAAAGTATTGAGTGGAGAAAGAGCTGTTACTACTGTATCTCAGATGCAGGGCTAATAGTCGGATTAAATCCCCTATCCAATATCGAGAAAAGTTTCAATGCGTTGAAACTCACCTTGCAATAGCAGGGTTCTGCTCATCAATTTTCTGAGGAACTTTGTTGAGCCCACTATCAATTACAATATATAAAAAATGAGAATTGCCCTATTATGCATGCAGTTATAATGTAATATTAACCACGAATTTTTCAAATAGTGCTAAATATGGGCGAAAATCAGATACTAGTAGTGAATACTATGTCTTCGGCTACTGCAGAGACTAAACCATTCATTGTTGCAGGCATGCCAATGTACAATGAAGAAGAGACCATTGGAACTGTTGTTACAATGGCACTGCGATATGTTGACGCCGTTATTTGTATCGATGATGGGTCCTCGGATTCGAGTGCAAAGATCGCTGAAACATGCGGAGCAATTGTCCACCGTCACAGAGTTAATCGCGGATATGGCGGTGCATTACAGAGTTTATTTCAAAAAGCGAGGGCAATGAATGCTGACGCTTTAGTCGTCCTAGATTCAGATGGTCAGCATGAAACTTCTGATATCCCTAACTTATTGAAGCCAATAATTGATGGAGAAGTCGATTTTACAATTGGTTCTAGATTCATTAATGGCGGTGGTGGAACTGATATGCCTGCATATCGCCGATTGGGAATTAAAGTGATTACTGCTGCTTCTAATCTATCCAGTGATTTGGGAATCAAAGACACTCAATCCGGATTTAGAGCATTCTCAAAAACAGCCCTAGACCGTTTGAGGTTTGATTCAGAGGGAATGGAGCTATCACTTGAAATGCTAGAGGATGCTCACGAAAAGAATTTACTGATCAAGGAAATTCCAACTATCATCAGATATGATGTACCGAAGGGAAGTAACTTCACAGCGGTATCGCATGGTTTCACTGTACTAACTTGGGCAATGTTATCTCTTTCACAAAAGAAACCACTGCTCGTTCTTGGAATACCTGGAATGGGGTTACTTGCAACTGGTGCCGCAATGGGACTAAACACTGCTAGAGGAGTTTCTACTCAATTTGACAGTATTATCGGACCTGGACTTTCCGCTATTTGGATTGGAGTATTAGGATTATCACTAATGGCAACCGGACTTGTACTACAGAGTGCACGTGGATTCTTGCGACATTTGCTCGTTAGAGAATTTGGCTTGGATTGATTATTTCTCACTCTTTATTGAGAATGGTTCATCAGCGGCTTGCGTCTCGCATTATCTATGGGAACCTTATCCGATGATGACCAAGGAGACAATGTCCTTGGATTATCACCGTTTGGAAAGGTTCAGTCAGCACTTGCAAATGGAACAAGACGTAGACTTGATGACATGTATTCAACTGTTCTTGCAAGTCCTATGACAGTTCTTGTTCTATTACTGATAATAACTGCATTTTTTGCTCAGCAGGGATTAGATTTTCAAGACCAAATTGAGGATGATGTTGAGATATTTTTGCCCGAAGGCGCACCATCAACAAAATTACTATTGGAAGTGGAGAAGGAATGGTCTACTGATATTGCGATAATATATGTCCAGACTCCTAATGCCTTTAGTACAAAAAGTGTTGAAAATATAACTTCTGAGAGTTATCTCCGCGAAATAAGTTGGGTAGAAGGTGACGACCACAATATTGGTGGAGATTCCACAGGTAGAGGAATAGATTATGATAAAATTGATCACGGTGAAAATGATGGTGTCTTATGGATTATATCTCCCGCTCAAGTTATCAAGGAAATAAATTCTGCAGATGGTCGTTTCAACAATTCCATATGCCAACATGGGGTTAATACAAGAATACCAATTCAAATCGATTGTAATCTCCCTGGTGGTGGTGAATATGCAATACCTGACCAAACAAGAATCGACCAGATTATTGAGGAATCGGAAGGAGGTTTTGATGCACTTTTCAAGGACACTAACGATATGGACCCAACTGTTGATTCGGATAAGGATGGCAATTATACCAACGACCAAGATGGTGACGGGATATGGGATACTGCGGCTATTATAATTGGTATGCATTCCGATCCAAAAGTAACTAATGACTATGATAACTTCGATGAATTACATGCACATTTCCAAGATGTAATCGATGCAAGACCGAGTGATATGACAAATACTGAAATGACTGTCACAGGACTAACGAAAGTATTGGAAGATATTTCCGAAGAAATTTACAAGGACCTACTTATGATATTACCATGGTCTGTTTTCTTCACGATACTTTTCATCTCGGCAATTCATCGTTCTTTGAAGGTTGTTGTCATTACCGGTACACCAATTATGATGGCCCTTGCTGTAACATTCGGAATCTCAGTAATTATGGATGTACATCTTACTCCTATGATAGTCGCAACATTCCCAATCTTAATTGGTTTAGGAGTTGATTATGCGCTGCATATGGTCAATAGGATAGAAGAAGTGCGGCGTAAAAAGATTGACGCTTGTAACGATGAAAATGAAAGAAGGAGAAGGCAAGGAAAAGCTCCTGAAGAAGTTCCCGATATTTGGGATGCTACTTTTTACAAGGAATGTATCCTAGAGATGGCATCATCTACTGGTGTTGCTGTGTTCTTATCTGCGATGACTACTATCGTCGGTTTCTCTGTACTAATGGCACCCACAATAGTTCCAATCACTCCTATTCGTTCTGTTGGACTGACATTGGTAATAGGAATTATTTCCACATTGATTTTCTCAATTATTTTAGTACCGACATTAGCGTGGCTTACTAGATTCCATAAACGAACTAACCCTCAAGTATGGGGAGGTATTAGTAAAATACCGATTAAAGGATTCTTAATGATTATCTTGTTAGCCGGAGCAGTAACTACTCTTGGTTTACTTTCGCTGGATGAGATGAATGAGCCGATAACTGGCTCATCCGAAGCACCTGACGGGATTGAATCACTAGATGCATTAGCAGAATATTCTAGACAATTTGGTAGTGGTCAGACATCACTATTCATCTATCATGCAGAGGATAGAACGCATGAAAATAATACAGATCAGATAAGAGATTTACCCGTATTAGATTCGATTGATTTACTTGAAAACCGCATAGATGCGATAGATTCAACCAATACAACCAGTATTATCACATTCCTAAGAACAATACCCGCTACAATCACTCTAACCGATGGAGTGACCCTGTATGAAGGAAGTCTTTGGGATTTACTTCATGAGCCTTGCTGGGAGAGTAATGACCCAATAGAGTGCAATGTGTGGTTAGGATTAGAATTAACTGGTCCAGAAGGTCGCAAAGGGCTGAGAAAGGATATGGTAAATGTTGTTTTTGATACATTGACAGATGAAGTGAAATCAATGCTACTCAATGAAGCTGGAACCAAGGCTATCGTCTATGTTACACAACCGTATATGAATCTCAATGTCGCTGGTGAACTAAGAGACGAAATAGATGGAATGCTATCTGAAGAACAAGCCTTGGAAGGTACACGAACTTCATTGCTTACAGGTGGCCTTCCAGTCTCGCTTGACATCAATAAGGGAATACATGATACCCAAAACCAAACAACCATTATCACATTGATTATTCTCACTATCGTGTTGTGCTTTGTTTTTAGATCTATAAGACTAGGACTTTATTCTATGATTCCAGTTGCTGTGGTAATCTTGTGGCAACCATTACTGATGCAAAACCCAGATGTCAGCATCAATATATTTACAGTTATGATAGGCACTATCGTGTTTGGAATAGGTGTTGATGATTCGATTCACGTAATGCATAGAATACAAGAGGAAGGTGAGACTCCTAATGGAATCGCCACTTCTATAGAAGAAACTGGTCAGACTATATTTGAGACTACTTTTACTACGATAGCAGGTATCTCTGCGGGATTCTTAGCAGCTTTCCCAGGTCTTGAAAATTTCTTCATGATAATGTGCATGCTAATTTTCTTTGCTTTCCTTACCAGCGCATTCTTACTTCCCGCAATATTTACTCTAGAACATTCCATTAGAGCAAAAATACGTGGTGAAAGCAGTTGGATCGATTTCGGAGATGGAATCTCTCTCGCAAGTGAATTGTCAATGAATCCTATGGATGCATTACTAGAAGATTAGGGGAGGGAGAAGGGAGTAAGCCCCTTTCTGTTACCTTTCGGCGACCACATTCAACTAAGCGTCCTACCTGCTACAGAGCGTGCAGCTCTATCGTAGCGGTTTGGACTTGCTCCAGTGGGGTTGTTCGTCTCATCGACAACAAGGCAATCTCCGTCTTTCAACATCATTGTACACACCCTGTATCGTTCGTTTCTGCAGCATTAACCTAAACATCTCTGTTTTTTCACTTCTGCGAACCACTTGCACTTTGGAGAGGGGACTTTCCTCAGAGTCTAACTCTGTCAGCGGTCCTCCTTCTCCCTCCAAGCAATGCTTCTGCATCACTCATTTCAACTTCTCGCAAATCCCAAAGTGAAAAATTGCTGTCAAAATAGACTTAATCGTACGGATTTTCACCAGGCGAACTACCATCATGCATACCAGAATAATCTTCTTGAGCAGTTACTTCTTCTTCATTTTTCTTCTTCGTTTTAGCAAACTCTTCTAGACTCGGTAGCGAATCAGTTGCGCGATTTTGCTTCGAAGGATTGAACTTACGTTCTGAATTGTCACTATCCTTCAAACCGTATGCGATCAAGCCAACTAATGATACTGATAACAATATTATTATTATCAATAAAATTGGATTAATTTCACCAACACTGGCAAAAACACCTTCTGATTTCGCTGCATCAACGTGGACACTTGCTGTTTGTGTACTTGGCCCATTGATAATATGGAATTCTATCCACATTGTCCCCACACGGTCTGGTGTCCAAGAATGAGTATAAGCGATGTTTCCACCTGCTTCAAGTGTTATTTCTCTAGCATCTAAACGAGTTCTTGCCCCATTACTCTCAACTAATTCCAGCACAAATTGAGCACTGCCTTCTGCTTTACCATCATTACTTATCAAGACCGCCAAATCTACTTGTTCATTGGCATGTAATTCCTTGCTAGGCGACATTTGTGGAGTGGAGAAGACATAATTTGCAACTCTTTGCTCAATAATCCAAACCGATAATGGGGCATCAATATCATTGAATGTCTTTGAGATTTGGTGTCCCGCCTTATCTTCCCCCGTAACCCAAATTCGCAATTCTAAATTTTGTGCCCGTAATTCTTGGCTCAATTCTGCTCCTAGGTCTAATTGTGCCTTGCAAGGTATTGATTCTCCAACCAATTTACCGCCTAGAATGTTTAGTGGACTAGTTCCATTGACAACGGCGTCAACATTAAGTCCAAGACCTGCAGGATATACTGCCCAATTAAGAATAAGTGATTGTGCATTTATTTGCTCATCTTCAGAAATAATTATTTCAAAGGTGATTTCATCCCAATCCTTTTCATTTATCACGCTATTATGTACTGGACTATTGACACTGATAATTTTAGGAGACACCTCATCGATAATAAACCAGCCAAAAGGAGTCTGGGGGCCTTTGTCAATAGCACCATTAGGTGGATCAAATATTGTACCAGTTAATGCATATGTTCCAGGCTCTAAAGGTGAGATTATAGTTCCAGAGAATTCACCATCGACATATTCAATTTCAACATCACTATCTGACAGTGAAAACATCAAATCAAGTGGTTGTGTTACATCTCTACCGCTACGATACCAATCGATTCCACCTGAAATGCCAATATCGGTTCTTGGAGTAATCCATTCGGCTAAGCCTTCGATTACTTCGCCACCAGTCGATAGCGCTAATTCGTCTCTTTCAACAATTAATTCACCCGAAAACTTCCAATCTAAACTAGATAAATCAAAATTATTTGACTGGCCTTGATAATCACGAACCATAAGGTGGGGTCTCCTCAACTGACTTACATCCGGATTGAATCCCCACTCCAAAGAGAAGTTGACAGTGAACAATCCCTCTGGAGAAAACACGTTAGTGGAATCCAGTGGAATTAAACCACATGATTCTATATTGAGATAAATTTCTGATGAATAACAAGTTTGGTTAGAACCAAACCAAACAATTTCAACTCTATCAAAGGTATTACCAGATAGTGCCAAATTGATTTCAGAAATATCACTTATACCATTGCTGTCCCATATTGAAACTTCGATAATGTTTGACTCTCCAGGATGCATCCATACATTTTCACCCAATCCCCAATCATTTACATTTGAACCCAAACTTGGAGCACCATCACTTCGCAACTGTACATTGAATAATGGTTCTTGATACGAACCTGAATTAGCCAGCATGTTTCCAGCAGGGTCAGCAATCTCCAACCATGCAGAGAAATACGAGCCGTCGAGTGCAAGAGAAGTATTCATCTCCAATGTATAATCTGCTTGAAGATGTGTCAAATGCATCGGTAGAATCAAGTCCTTGACAACTACCTCGCTTTCATCCATTAAACCATCCATGTTGGTATCGTCTAACCAAGATCTCCACATATGCGCCTTTGCATGACTTGGTAATACTGGCCTGTCGGCTATTTGGAAATTGAATTCATTTCTTGGGGAAATATCACGATGATCGAATTGTTCAACATCCATAGAGATCATTAATGGTGCGACTATATCAAATTCAAATGTCAAGTTATTATCGGTTTCATATCCAACTCCTTGCCCTTTCAGAGGTTCAAGAACAATTTCTAAATCCACTGAACTTTTACCGATTGGTACAAAATATGGCAATGAAACAATTCCATCTACGGTCATGGACGAAGTGCTTACTTCGACCCCATCTTCAAGCAATCTAACCAAGGTTTGCCCAGGTCGGGGTGATGGGCTCATCCAAACATCTTCAAAGCCCAATACAGCTTCAATAATTACTTCTTGACCTGGATTGAGGTATGGTGAAGATTCTGTTGAATGCACTCCATTTGAAGAAACAACTGACCACGATTTTAGTGTCACATCGTTTTCAACTCCTGCTGAATCCCCAAGACCAAAGTCCTTGTTTACTGGAATCATTGGGCCTGAAGGTGCAATTAAAAATACAGATAATGATAGTGAAGATTCATCATCCCAAGATTCTGGGAACTTGAATTGATACTCCACTTGGAGATATTGACCTCCATCGATTACAGAAATCCGGCCATCTGCTCCAGAATGAGTCCATAATAAATTGACACCAGATAGTGTACATCCTGTAATGCTGGAACCGGTCATATTCAATGAAATCACTGGGCATCTAATTGAAGAAGATTGATTTTGCCCACTTAATTTCATCTCTACCATCCATCCATTAGACTTAGCATGGGAAAGTGCATTAGGTACGTTTAAGTTAGAGAAATCAAAGACACCCTCAACTTCATACCAATCTACACTTGGAGTAAAAGTATCCTCCACATTACTGACTGATATTGAAACTGGAGCAACGGATGATTGCGAAGTAATTCCTTCAACTGTTAATCTAATCGCTCCTGTACTACTCATCCGCACTGGCAATTTTACTTCCTTTACGCCCGCAATAGGAACAATAGAACTCAATTCAGTATTCAGTGCTAAAATCAGAGCACTTGTCGCAGAAAATGATAGATCTAAATCCGCATCCCATGGAGCAAATATTCCACCCATCATAACTTCAGCTGGAGTTTCCGAAGACCCGACTCTAATTGTGACAACTTTCTTGGAAAAGGTATTTGCTCCACCTAGTGCGTTATTTAGAGAAGTTAATTCACCTGATGTTAAGGTGATTTGTTGGCACATCAGTAAGTTGGTTAATGGTTTGTTGATGATAGAGGTTCCTTCTACTGAAAATGTCACATATGGGCTTTTCATTTCTACATCACTTGCTAAAGCAAATGAAAAATCACTTACTCCGCTTGCTGGCAATAATAATTCAAAGTATGATGCTGCTGTTGGAATTGAATTAGAACTCTTCCAACCAGAACCAAATCTATGTTCATCTTGTATACCGAAACGGCCATCTCCTGGGTTGTTCAAAGACCAGTCAGAAATACCATCTAACCCCACATCAATTCGAAGTCCATCTGCAACTGATGTATGAATTAATTCTACATTAAAAACATCAATATTACAAGTGCCGCTTGAGGTGAATTTGAATTGGACCATGAATTCTGGTGAAGTTAAAGATTCAATAGTATCACTGGCTAATGTATTCCATGACTGCTCATTACCTATCTTGTATTGTAAGGTACAGCCGCTATTCATAACGGAATTACTAGCGATAGCACCGAAACCAGACCTCATTCTATAGATTGGAGACAATACATCAGAAGTTCCGCTAATGACTCCATTTGACCAAGTTCCGCCTTGTAATTGCCAACCGATTCTGTTCGGGTCATCTATGAAATCTTCAATTATCTTGCCATCAAAATAAATCCCGTTAATGATAGGAGCACTAGCACCTTGGCCTGTTCCCATATGAATTTTCATTCTAACAGAAGGATACTTTTGCCAATCTATCATTCCGAAATCCATGCTAGTAGTTTCAAAATGTGAATATTGAGGAATCAATAGGCCAGTTGAAGCATCCACCAAACTCCATTCAAATAATGATCCAGGAGGCACGATTGCATCCATATACATCATTCCAAATGCCCTATCTTCTCCCATTCCTAAAGAAAGAGGGCTGATGGGTTGTGATGTCCAATTACCTTCTCCAGCAGAAGTGCCCCCCGCAGGTTCGATTTCTACATCATCTACATTCCATCCTGTATATTGGACTGAACCATCAGAGGACCCCAAACCGAAACGAACTTGGAAACTCGGATTATTCTGAATATAATTTGTGATGCTGATCGTTTGTTGAACAAAGGAGCCATCGTTGGTGGTAATTTGTGGATTGGACCAGACATTGACCCAAGACCCAGTCGAACTTTTCACAGACACATATGCATGGTCATAGTAAGAACTCTCAACGCCAAGCATCTTATCAAATTTGAGATTCCAAGACCCTGAACAACCGCTGCAATTCATTACTGGAGATGTAGCCCAGTACGGCCCTCCCATGTAGGTTGGGTAGTTCCCATTGTAGGTGTAGATTGCACTCGTACCACTACTGACGCCACCTGATATCGTATCTGAGCCATAGAACCAGGTGTTTGAACCAGTAAATGTAAACGGGTTAACCCCTTCAAAGTCATAGCTCCATCCTTGCGGTAAAATAGTCAATGATGTACCATTTACATCCATTCCGCCATATACTGTATCGGTTGAGTAATCTGTTGAATCATCCCATGAAAAGGCGTTTGAAGTGGTTAATGTTGCGGCTTCAATATTGAGATCAAGTGATTGAATCGCTTCTCCATCTGGAACTGAAATACTGACCTTCTGGTTAGAACCATCTGGGAATGAACCGACTGTCAACAAACTACTTTGACCAATCGGAGTAGATGCAGACTTGGTAGTTTGTAAATCGAAGTCGCTGCTATCTTGATTAGAAATCAGCCCAGCAAAGGTAGAAATTAAGAACACGAAAACGAGGGCAAACGCCACAGATCTACAACCGGCATCTGCTCCCATAATCACTATACATCAATACTAGACTGAAAAGACTTTTGACTTCCCTCAATGATGAAATATTGCAAACTGTGCGAAAAGCATCATGAACTATATTCAACACCCTCTGTCTATGGCAGATGTTGAGCAACTAAAGAAAGAGGCGGGAATAGCGGCATGCTCATTCGTAAAAACAGGTATGAAAGTAGGTCTTGGTACAGGTTCAACAGTAAAACATACCGTCATCGAATTAGGACGTATGATCGCTGAAGAAGGTTTGGATATCGTTGGCGTCCCGACATCGCTTGCAACTGAGAAGTTGGCGATAGAAGTTGGAATCCCGCTCGTAAAATTATCTAGTATTGATGGATTGGATATCGTCATTGACGGTGCTGATGAGTACGACCCAAAATTCCAACTTATCAAGGGTGGCGGGGCCGCATTATTACGTGAAAAAATAGTAGTCCAAGAATCTTCGGCAATGGTAGTAGTTGCAGATGATAGAAAAAGAGTTGATGTTCTTGGAGCATTTCCTCTCCCTATTGAAATAACTCCTTTCTCTAGTAGCGCTACAATTCGTGCGCTCGGAAGACTACTCGACTGTAGAGTCAATTGTAGAATGGCAGGAGATAACGCCGTTGTAACCGATAATGGCAATCTAATCGCCGATGCACATTGTGGCCCCACTATTAGCAATCCTGAAAAGATGGAAGCAGAGATATTGAACATAGCGGGAGTAGTTCAAGTTGGACTGTTCAATAACATGTGTGATGCTGTAGTTTTGGCTGGGGCAAATGGTGTAGAAACCCACATCAATCAAGTTGGAAGACTAGCTTGATTCAACACCCCACTCCAGTAAACAAATTACACTGTCAATGGTTAAATACGGGTTGCAAGAGGGCGGCATGGGCCTGTAGCTTAGTCAGGTAGAGCGATGGACTCTTAATCCATCGGTCGCGGGTTCGAACCCCGTCAGGCCCGCCTTACAGACCAACAAACCATTGTAGTATCATCAATTGTTGATTATTCCAATCACCAAGTTTGTATTAACTGGTCCAAAGTTATGTGAATCTTCACTTGCTAATGGATCGGGATTATCTCCTTGAAGAAATAATTTTTCATCTTCAAGTATTTGTTTAATCCTTTTGACAATAATAACTTCAGACTTTAGTGGATGCTTTGAAACAATAATATCACCCACAGTAAGAACTTTCTTACTTACTTTACTAGCGGTTATTTTGTCACCATCACAGTATGTTGGCCACATTGAATCACCACGAATTATTACGTGGAAATCTGACATTATTAGCCCTCGTTTTGGTTCAAGATGCACGAACCCAAGCGACTTCTCTTCCCTTTACTGCCCAGAACATATTATGAATGGCTTCGATAGCATCCATTAGTTCTTGAGCGTGGACTGCAGAGACTTCTACCTTACAAGCAGAACATAGTTTTGCTGCCTTCCAAAAGGTATCATGTAAAGTTGGGTTTGCTTCTAGATGAATCGGTTTGAAGAAATCTGTCCATAATACAAGTAATTCTGATTTGCACTTGTGACCTTCTTCTTCCTTGATTGCTGCATATCTACTCATTGTGTTAAGGTAGGCTGCCATTGCTGGTGCGTCAGAAGTTTCTGGGCACTCTAGAGTAAGCATCTTATTTGTCATTGATTGAACTGCTTCAGCGGCAATTCTTGCACTTGCAGGGTCATATACACCACATGGTCCATCACAGTGTGCTTCGGCTTCGATCGTTGGTAACTCGGTAGTCATCAAATCGGCTAAAACGAATAGGCTTAATGAAGATACGCTTGCAAAGTTTTGCAATTTGCAAGGTAATCCAAGCACTTTATTGATGAATAGTAGTACCTGCTTCACCACGCAATGCCTTCAATGCATCACCTGGCTGACACAATACCGCTTTGCATTTTGGGTTATGCAGCGATGCTTCCATCAAGCTTCCAATCTTTGGCCCCATAGAACCGGCAGGAAATTCTCCTTCAGCAAGGAATTGCTCGCACTGATCTATTGTCAGATGCGTATGACTAGTCTCTGATACGCTACCGAATCCAGTTTTGACACCATCGATGGCTGTCGAAATAATAAGTGCATCAGCCTGTAATTCTATTGCCAATAATGATGAAAGGCGGTCTTTGTCAATAACTGCTGGAACGCCAACAAAGTGGTTTTTCTTTTTGACTACTGGAATACCTCCACCTCCACCACAAATAACAACTGCCTTTAGTTCAACTAATTTCTGAATAACTTGTAGGTCTAAAACCCGCATCGGCAGTGGACTAGCAACAACTCTCCTCGGGCCGAGAACTGTCTCAGCAATATCCCAGTCAGCAGTCATAACGACATCATTTGATAGAACTGGACCTACTGGTTTTGTTGGATACTGAAATCCTCTGTCCGCCTCATTAACTTCAACTCTCGTCAAAACAACTGCTGTCCTCTCAGGTCTTCTACGTCTCAGTAAAATAGAATCAAGATTGATGGATAACGAATGCCCAATCATCCCCTGTGTCGCTGCAACCCAACTATCCATGTCCTGGCTTTGGTCTGCATCCATTGCTAGCAAATGACCTACTTGCGGGCCATTTCCATGAGTGAGAATAACGCCCCATCCACCTTCCAATAGATCAACAACATCACTCATAACTCTAGCAAGAACATGTGAAGTTTGTTGTACATCATCTCCCGAAGGAGAAGAGAGGGCATTGCCGCCTATGGCATACACTGCAATTTGACGCATGGTAACAATTTACAATACTCCGTTTTGACACTTTGCTATAAATGATGTAACTAGTGGCCATTTTGGCTATTGTTTTTTATTTCCATTGATGTATTGTAGAGGGTGAACTTGAATTACGAGGCGATATAGGAAGAACCGGTGCGAATATGGTAAAGACCATCTTTATCGGCGATGTCCAAGCCGGAAAATATGACGGACAAGAAGTAGAATTAATGGGCTGGGTAAAGCGTAGCCGTGGTTCTAATAAAATCCGCTTCGTAGTATTACGAGATTCTACTGGAGTAATTCAGTGCGTTGTCAAGAAAGATGCCATCGGTGAGGAATCATTTGAACAAGTAAAGGGTGCACTTATCGAATCATCAATAAAAATTACTGGTATGATAAATGCCGATGAGCGAGCAGATGGTGGGCATGAAATGGTTGCCAGTTCAATTGTAATAGTGGGTAGTGTAAACCCTGAACATCCATTCCCAATTACCGAATCGGCAATGAAAGCTGCTGATGGTGGAGAGACTGAATTTCTGCTCGACAACCGCCATCTCTACCTTAGAACTTCTAGAATGACTTCGATGTTACAAATGCGAAGCACTGTTTTCGGAGCAATTCATAATTACTTCAGAGACCTAGACTTTACTGAATATCAAGCACCTAACTTTGTTGCAGGTGCTGTCGAAGGTGGAAGCACCTTGTTTGAGGTCCCATATTTTCCAACGGAAAAGAATCCTGAAAGAAAGGTGTACCTGACCCAATCTTGGCAACTTTATGCCGAAGCGGCCATGCCTGCTTTGGAGCGGCTATACACAATTGCTCCCTCGTTCAGAGCTGAGAAGTCACGCACTAGAAGACATTTAACCGAATTTTGGCATGCTGAAATGGAAGTTGCATGGGCTACCAATGATGAGATAATGTCTCATGGAGAAGGTGTCGTTAGAAAGATTGCAAGTGACCTGCTTGAAAACCGTTCAACTGAACTTGAAAGCATTGGCAGAGATCTTGAACTGATAGCAAGATACGCTGATAGTCCATATCCTAGAATGAGATATGATGAAGCGGTTGAAACATTGCAGGGTATGGGGGTTGATGTCGAATGGGGTCAAGATTTAGATTATTCAAAGGAGAAGGTATTGACTCAAGACTTTGATGTTCCACACTTCCTAACCCATTATCCAAAGATTGCAAAACCATTCTACCACAGAGTGGATCCAGATGAGGAAAAATATGTCCTTTGTCACGATCTATTAGCACCTGAAGGCTATGGAGAAATCATCGGTGGTGGTGAAAGAACTTGGTCAGAAGCAGAATTACTTGCACGTCTAGATGAAGAAGGAACTGATAAGGCAGCATACCAATTTTACATCGATACTAGATCGTATGGTGGAGTTCCTCATGGCGGATTCGGACTCGGAGTTGATCGAGTATGTTCTTGGCTAACTGGTGCAGACCACATTAGAGAAGTAATTCCATTCCCTAGAGATTCACGAAGAGTTTCACCTTGATGCTCTTAGATGAGTGGCTCCCCGCAATGAGGGCACGGTAATCCAGGTACAAATTCGCCCAACATAAATCCACAATGCGGGCAAAATGATGAAATAAAAATGTCCTCAATGCCGTTCATTGATACACGCTATGTGGTGGCGAAGTTATCAACTCTTGCACAAAAAACCTAATTTATGGCATTTAGGATTAATTCTAACACTATTGAAAGATCTTTTTCATCAACAACAACATCAGCATGCTCTTTGGGTCTATCATCCCAGGGATTGAAACAAATTGCTAATTTTGATTCTGCAAACATCCCTATATCTCCAGCAGAATCCCCGACTGATGCAGTTCTATCTTTGCTAATGCTCAATCTTCTTTGAAGCATTTTCACTACCGCACCTTTACCATTCATCTGAACTTGATATCTACCAAAATCATCTAACTCATAATCTCCATCGGGCAACGCCTTACCAACTAACCACCCATTAGTAAAAACATGAAGCTTAGTATCAAATCCAGAACAAATTCTTTCACTGGTGTGGCGGTCGATTCCGCCCCATCGCTTTCTCCACTTTTTGTCACTTGGAAACTCGGCCGCAATATCTCTTGCCGTTTGTTGTAAGCCACCACTTACTATTGCTACTGCGAAATTATTATCAATTAAAGTTGTAATCAGTTTGTTATAATTATTCATCATAGGAGCACCTACTAGATGCCCTCTCATTTCGGAATCTGTCAATATTTTCTCAGGTGCACTTCTACTACCTTTTAGAAGAGCAATGTCCAACTTTATCCAGTCCCATTCATTGAGTAATCCCTGATTGTAGAGTTCAAACGATTCATCATTATTTATTCCCAACTTATCATAGACATATTGCCATGTAGAAAGGTGATCTACTAGAACACGGTCCATATCAAGACATACTAATCCTCTATACTCACTCATATCATCACCACTAGATTCTCTCAATCCTTGTTTTTCCAATCATATTGAGATTGTATCTGCTCTGCTTGTTTACCCATGATATAGAGAATCAGTGCGACCATCATTGCAAATAATCCAATCATTGTCATCGCAATAACAGATAATGTAACGCCTATGGATGTTGAATTCAACTCATCGAAGGTATCAACAACATTGCCTGATAATTTATATCCCAATACGAATAAAACGATTCCAGGAATTCCGAATAAAAACAAAGGGTGTTTGGATTCTATCATCCAATAGAATAGTTGAGCGAAGCGACTTGCGGTCGCTAGAGACTCTCGTTGCGGCAAGCCTACCGGTGAATTAGAACTAACGACTCTCACTCTGAGGTTTTCAGGTAAATCCATAGCATTGGCAAGCGGACTCAAATTAGACAAAGCTTCCATTCCTTTAGGAGTAAATACAAGATGATTAAATTCAACACTTGATAATACGATTTCTTCCGTGTTGATGTTTTCCTTACCAGTACCCTTTACTGCTATATGTAAATCCCAGTTATCTCGTGCTCTATTGACCGTTAGTGGCAAATCCCGAAGTTTCCAGCTTGGTGTGATATGAATTAGAAGAGTACTAGCAATTTCCTCTAATTTGCTATTACGTAAAAAATTAACAATTTTCGCTGTTTCTAATTCATCGTCATAATTTAAAACTGGACAATCTACTTCTGATGCCAGTTCAACAGTCTCATCATTTGACCCCAAATCGAGGAAGATAACCTCATCTGCAACAGAACGGCATCGAACTATCAGTGAAATGACTCGCAATTCTACATCGCGACCGATCAAGATGACGCGTAATTCATTGCTCACAAAACCACTGTGCCTTTCTTCCTCTATCAATTATACCTAGCAAAATTAATTTCAATGTGGATTCCTTTGATTTTTTCCAAAACGGAGATTAGATTTGTGGGCTTAGTTATAGATTGGATAGCCCCACGTCAATTCATGTTGCAGGAGTGGGGCATTGGCGTAGTCATTCCCGCTCGTAATGAATCTAGCCACATTGGGCGTGTTCTTTCGACAATCCCCGCATTTGTTGATTATGTGGTCGTAATTGATGACGGTTCATCCGATAATACGGCTGAAATTGCAAGTTCTACAAAATGTAGTGCAGAAGTAACCATAATCACATTAGGAGGGTTTGGAGTAGGAAATGCAATTGATACAGGCCACCAAAAACTAATCCAACTCTTTGCAGATTCAAAGTTTGTTAGTGCCGTAATGGCTGGAGATGGTCAAATGGACCCGGATGACCTTGAGGGTTTAGTTGGAAATGTAATCTCCGGTAAAGGTGAACACATCAAAGGAGATCGGTTTTTACATAGTGATGGGCTTAGAGAAATGCCGCTGATTCGTAGACTGGCAACCATACTACTGTCCTTTTTCACCACTCTAGCGGCTGGTCAAACAATATCAGATCCTCAATGTGGATATACTGCAACAAGTGATACGGTTCTGCGCAATTGGAATTGGAACAAGTCTTGGAAAGGATACGGATATCCAAATTACTGGTTAATACAGTTAGCAAAATATGGATGGAAAATAGAACACCATCCAGTCAGAGCAATTTATGAAGATCAAACTTCAGGGATAAATGGTATCTCATTTTTTTTCAAAGTCGGAATAATGATGATTATACAACATCATGTTAGAAACTTCTCTTGGCTATTTTCCCGCCAAGTTTCACCCCACACTATTTTCGCTTGCATTTCATATTGCATCGGTTGGCTAGCCTTGATTCCAGGAATCTCAACCGATTTAGAACGTTCTTTAGTCGAACTAGGAATACCAATAGCAATCATCGTGACTTTCGCTTGGCTGTGTGCACATCTTTTTGATAGAATGGCTGTAGCCGCCAAACAGGAACTGAGGGTTGACATAGAATGAGATATCAGGGATTTACAACCAAGGGGGTTTAATCAATGCGTAGACATGACAGAAGAAGGAAACCAAGACTTGCTCATGTCCGTCACATATTGGTTGCTAACAAGCCTGATGCAAAGGAATGTCTTGATGCGATACAAGGAGCCAAGAAGCCTTTGAAAGAATTCAAAAAGTTAGCAAAAAAATACTCTACTTGCTCTAGTGGATCAAAAAAAGGTGATTTGGGAGAATTTGTTGAAGGACAAATGGTTCAGGATTTTGAAGAAGAAGTTTGGTCTATGCAGCCAGAAACTATTCCACAACGTTTTATCAAAACCCAATTTGGATTCCACATTATTTGGGTTCACTCGATAACATTACCAGATAAGGATTGAACAAATGCATAGTCATTAGACTATGAGCAATATCAATAAAGTGGGCGTACCAAGATTTGAACTTGGGTCCAAGCGTCCCAAACGCCCGAGTATAGGCCAAACTAACCCATACGCCCTTGATTCTTTGCCACAGCCTTTACCATATGAACTTCACTCAAGAAGAGTCCAGCGGTTTTTACCAATACGGAGTAACATACCTTGCGTTTCTGCCATAGAAATCAAATCTTCAGGGTCAATATCGGTGTTTTTAGATTCTATCGTTGTAGTTACTGAATGAATAGTAACTTCACCATTTTCATCAGCTGATTGATGTACCCATTTAGCCATAGTGAATGCTGGTGGGTCTGAATTCTGGACAAGTGCTTCGGTCGATTGCAATTTTTTCCTCAGAGTGTCTCTCAATTCCTCAGGAGTATTGGCAATGGCAACTTCCATTCTAAGTTCTGTCTCAGAATTGACTGTTGATACAATTTCTGCATTTTCACCGATCACATTTCCACAGTGCGGGCACTTCTTGTAATTACCATTTGAACCATGACATATTCTGCACGCACGGCAACGAACAACAATCCACTGTTTTCCTTGCATAATTCTCAAACCCAATCAAGACTTAATTAATTAGAGTGAAAAATCTGTATCTCCAGAAATATTTGGCTTTCTTCCACCCGGTCTCAATGCAGGTGCAGCGGGTGCTTTAACCTCAACACGATTAACCGCAGAATCGGATGCTTGGCGAGTTAATCCGCCTCGAACAGGGCCAGTAGCAGTATTTGCTCCAAGTGATAATGAATTAGGTAAAATCAGTGCAGCCATTGCAACGCCATGGTGGTCACCGGCAGCTGTAACTTCATCAACTGCTAAATCAAATGAAACAACTTCTAAATCCCTACTCGCGAGTCTTCGTTGTAAATTTCTTCGCAGTAATAATGACGTTTCATCGTAATCTAAATTCGTTGAAATAGTTGCAACAATTGCGCATTCATCTCCTTCAGGAGTACGACAAAATGCCCATGCAACACCAGCACATGCGCTAGCACCACTCCATGCAAATGATGTTGCTAAATGGCATTCTACTAAGGAACCCATCGGCAAGGCTTGTGGAGGTACGGCTTCAAACCCTAATGGTAACATCGCTCCCTTTACTTGGATTAAACGTGCATCCCCCAGACCTAATTCAACTAGACCTTGGTCAAATGCATCTTCTTCATTTTCACCCCAAGGAGCGACGGCTGTCATCAGCCATCCTGGGCAAGCGGCGGAGGATTGTTGAGGGTTAGTTGATGATATCATGAGTTAGCAGAGGTGCAACAGGTTCATGAATAGAGTGGTTCACCCGACATTGTGGAACTGCTTTCTAGACGAATGATGTCATTAGCCATCATTCTTTTTGTGATTTTGATTTTTGCTCAACATGTCATCACCACAAAAAATTATAATTTAATACTTCCAGCAGTCATATTTTCAATTGTTTTGATATTGCTAACATCTACATTATCAAGTGAAAAGAAAAACAACTCACCCTCTTCTAGTGCTGGGTTAAATCACATAGTGAAGAACACTAGTAATAATGGACAAACTTCAATCGAAGAGACTCAAACAGCAATCCCAGACCCAATTCAATCTGGCTACGATATTCCCTTGATGTGATCACATCAAACGAACCGTTTCTAGATTCTTTGGAGCGTATGTTCTACATTTGTAGCGATCTCGTAAAGTTCTACCAAGTTCATTACATTTGAAATAATCACCGTGGTGGCAAATAATATTCTGCGGCTTCGGGTTTATTTGGTCAACGAATTCTAGCAATTGTTTACGGTCAGAGTGACCCGAAAATCCATCAATTGTCAGCATTTCACAACCAACCTTTACGATTTCAGTTTTACCATTTATTACCATTGGAACCTCTCCGAATCCTTTTTGCAATCTTCTTCCTAGAGTTCCTTCTGCTTGATATCCAACGAAACAAAGAGAGTTTCTATCTTCATGAGCCCAGTGTTTGAAATATTCCATTACCGGTCCTCCACTCATCATTCCAGATGTTGCTAGGACAATACATGGTGAAGAATCATGAATAATACTATCTCGTAACTCTCTTCCTTTTACCGGTCTAAACCATGCACTAGTGAATGGATTTTCTCCATCATCTTGTAGCAAGGATTTCCTTAGACTACTTGTTAGATAATCTGGGTGTGATGCGTGAATTGCTGTTGCTTCCTGAATCATTCCATCGAGCCATACTGGTACCGGTTTCACTGCTCCCGAACGGAATAGTTCATCGATTGCAATCATTACTTCTTGACTACGACCTACTGCGAAAACCGGACAAATGATTTTACCACCTCTCCTAAGTGTTCTTGAAACAATATCCTGTAATTCTTGATTCGCTTCTTGACGGCTTGGTTGATAATCTCCAGATGCACCATATGTTGATTCCAAAACTAAAGTTTCAACGCGTGGGAATCTTGTATTTGCAGCATCGAACAGCCATGATTTCTCATACTTTTGGTCACCGGATAGAACAATATTATGCTTGCCCTCACCAATCTGCAAGTGAACTGCAGAAGAACCTAAGATGTGTCCTGCATTAGAGAAAGTCAATTTTACATCTGGAGTGATTTGTGTTGTTTCTCCCCAATTAACATCCACTACGTGCTTCATACAGGTGCGAATATCTTCCATCTCATATGGGCATCTTTTTCCTTCAGCGCCACTAACTTTCAAATAATCAGTCTGCAATAAAAGCATCAAATCACGGGTTGGAGGTGTACAGTAAACTGGACCTTTGTAACCGTACTTGAACAAAACAGGAAGCATTCCAGCGTGATCTAGATGTGAATGCGTCAAAACTACTGCATCTAACTTCTCAATTGGTAAAGCTTCAGGTGCAGTGAAGTATGGCATCGGATCGGTATCGCTAGCGATATTGACTCCGACATCAACCATCACTCTTGATTCGTTTGTTGTAATGTAATGGCAAGCCCTACCTACTTCTCGGTAGGACCCAAGCGCAGTTAAACGAGCCCACTGTTGACCAGGTCTTGTTGGTCTGTAGATATTTAGACCAAAGTCCTTCAATAATTTTCTCCTTTCTTTGTGATTTGCTTGCCTATATCCTCGAATGTCATGGACCGTCTTAGAATGAATCGGCGGGGTTCTTTCCACCTTAACCAGCCAGCCACATTTATCCCTGATTTCTTTTATATTTGCGCCCTTTCTTCCGATTGCATTTCCTGGTTTGTCGCACTGAATAATAAGTTCTCGTAAGCATTCATCGAAGTAAATCTGTCGAATTTCCACATCATCTGGAATTATTTCTTTGATTATTTTCGTAGTTTCTTCTTCTGACAGCATTATGCTTTCATCAGGCCTTAAGATCACTTTCTTTTTAATGGTCTTAGAAATCTTACCCAAGAACCCTTCCGAACCTGTAAATCTATCCAACATAGTAGTCACAATGACAATGTCACCGGCTTCTAAATCAACTGAATAATCCACTGAATCAGGAATTATCTTGGCTATTTCATCTTTTAATTGTTTAAACGTTTGGCGCATTAACTCACCTTCTCCCACTCCGCCCAATAAATTGGCAGTACCCACTATGTGTGGTTGCAACATGGAGTTGTGGGAATTGGAACGTACTCACTTGAGTAGTTTGGAAATCTCTTGCTCAGAGACTTGCTGGTAGCCGTCTTTGGCAGTAATTACTGCTAAATCCATGCCGTTGCCGGAGGCTGCATCACGCTGCCCCGATGCGTAAAGGGCGCGTGCCGCGAGTTTCAATGCTTCGCTTCGATTCATGCCCTCTGTAAAATTGTCTTCTAGGACACCATACATGTATGGAGAACCTGAACCAGTAGCACAATAAGAATCGGGAATAGAGCCACCTGCGGAGTCAATAGAGTATACATGACCACCATCTTCATCCACACCTACAATCAATAATTGTACCCAGTGAGGTTTGCCGACCAGAATATTTGCAGTCATTGTCGCAGCACCCTTGACAGTCATTGGCTGTTGCCGACGAAGTTCAAACAGAGAAATTTCTGCTGATAGAGTTCTTGAAAGTGATTGTGCATGACCTACGAGACCTGCAGTTGTTAGAGCGAGATTTTTTCCTATCTGGAATAGTTTCTGCACATTCTTGTTTGCAATAAAGTGCCCCATAGTTGCTCTATGATCAGCGCCGACAACGACTCCGTCGGCAAAAGTAATCCCAATTGTGCTTGTTCCAGTCTTTACGACATTCGGTGGTGTATCCATCATCATCAATCTTCCTTGGTGGCGACACCTATTGAACTTTGAGCCGCAATTCCTTCCTGCAATCGGACCCTTATCAACCTCACGAAAAGAATAGATGGAATAATATCGGTCTTTAACCGGTCTTTTTTGAACGAATGATAGGGAGGGGTTCTTGAATCGTCGCCATCCCCGTCTAAATATGGCGAGGAAGAAAGATGAGGGCGAGGATGCTCATCAATACTCCCTCGATGCTTTTTTGAATCCTCAAGAGGATTCGGAAGTGAAAGTTCAAAGTACTGATTCCGACGAATCTAATGACATTCCATCGATGCTTGATTTAGACGACATTGAATCTACTGAAGTAGATCCTGTGGTAGAAGAAACGATTACTCAACCGATAGTTGAGATTAATCCACTTCGATCTTTTGAAATGCCTAGTTCTCAAAATAATAATGTGAAAACAACACCCAAAACAAAATTAGTTTTCCATGACCTAGAAAAAATGTATCCAAACCCTCCGATGAAGGATGATACAAATGGATTGGTAATTCATAGAGCGGTTTTGCATGACTTGACTGGAATCGGACAATTGATGGATTGGCTGAGCGATGACCATGGGGCGATAGTTGAAATGAGCCGCCTGATGAAACGAGATGTTGAATTCACAACAGCTCTAAACAGACTAAACCAATTTATTGAAGGCGATTTAGGAGGACAAATTATCCAACTCACTGAATCCAGATTGATGTTTCTCCCACCAGGCTGTCGCGGATTAAAAGGCTTAGATACTGAAGCATTTGCAGCCGAGGATTTAGGACAGAGGCGTTTTTGATGCAACCACAAGCGGTTGACATCCCTTGCCCTGTATGTTCTATAGAAGGTGAGGTAAACATGATTGCCCACATTGATGAGATCCCATATTTCGGAGAACACACACAAGTAACCGTTCTTTGCAATGCTTGTGGGTGGAGGCAAACCGACTTTATCCCCGCTGAAGGAAAGAAATCTGGTGCTTGGAAACTCGTCATCGATAGCCCAGAAAAATTATTGGCCAGAGTTATTCGTTCATCTTCGTGTACAGTAAGAGTCGATGAATTAGACCTAGTTGTCAACCCTGGTAGTAATTCAACTGGTTATGTCTCAAATGTCGAAGGTGTTCTAAATCGCTTTGTTGATGTCATTAAGATGGTTTTGCGTGATGTTCAAAACGAAGCTTTACAACATGCAGCAGAAGAGATTGAGAAGGGTCTTGAAGATACCATGGAAGCAATTGATAAATTGGAGAAAATGTTAGCTACAATCGAATCGATGAAAGAAGAAGGTTCAACTCCGATCACCTTAGAATTACTTGACCCTAATGGTCATTCAATGATTATTCATGAAGATTCAGTTGAAAGAGAGTTGAATGATGAAGAATTAGCCGAACTACCCGTTGGACCAGATCCACCAGTAATGTCTACCGATGAATAGTTCACCTAGCGTCAGAAGCAAGGAAGTCTTTGACCAAATGAGCAGTTTGGTCTCTCATCTCATGCAGATTACCGAGCCATGATGTTGCTCTTTCTATGCACAGTTGTTTCATTTCACCAGCCAATAGTTTACCAGCACGATAATCAGCATTTATTTCTTCTAAATATGAATCATCATCTTCAAAGAAATACATCATATATTGGTAAGCAACATCAATATCTGGATTTCCTCCAAGCCTTCTATGCTCTTCGATGGTGGTTTGGCCACCTGAAAATGCTCTCTTAATTTTCTTCTCTACCGTAGCCAAATCATCTTTCAAGAATAAAGTTGTTTTCGGCTGACTGCTACTCATTTTATCGCCAGTTAAGCCAACAGCAAAGTGATGGTAGGTTGAGGAAGGAGCAAGCAATCCCATCCCACCTAATTTGCGTTCATAATTGAGTAAGGCCATTCTGATATTTCTTTTATCACTTTGAGTAGCACCAGGGACATGGACTGTCCCTTGTTTAGGACTTGACATAATATCTGAAAATCCAAGATTTTTAAGGCAGTTCACTATCCCATCAAAAATCTCTTTTAATCTGTCTTTATCCATTCTACCATTAGGTAATTGTCCGAGTATTGCTGCGTTTTCTTCTTGAACTGACAAGCCTATCAACAAACCAATCTTGGCATCATTGACATTGAACCAATTTGTTTTCGCAGCTAGACCCCTAGTTAAACGAAGATGCGGGTCCTGATCTACTCCAACTGGAACTACTATTGGCCGCAACCCCCCATATTCATCAGTTTGGGGATGCAAAATATCTCCTACCTGAACCAAAGGTGCTTGGACGTGGGCAAGATTGGTCTCTCCATTGAATCCATAGATTGATTCCAATTCATTTAGGTTAGTTCTCTTTCCAAGTTGGAAACCCATACGTTGAACGATTGGACGAGATGATTGAAAGTACACATTTGTTTTCTCAGGGTCCAAACCCAAAGCAGCATAATTCGCAATGTACTCCGCTAATGCGGTTTCTCTACCTTTGCTAATTGAAACTCCACGTGTTGCTTGACTTTCTAAATCGGCAACAGCAATAGTGACATCTCCTCCATTTTGTTGAAACCATTTGACTTGGTCAATAACCATTGAATGACCCATATGCATCTGTCCACTCGGCATTAATCCAGTCAAAACACCAAATGGGTCACCGGTTTTTTGAGCATCTAAGATCATCTCCAAATCACGATGTGCGAAAACTATCCCTCTGCGATGAAGGCGTGAAGGTGATGGCATCTCAATCGAATCCATAGAAGATAATCCAAACTGATCAATTATTCTACTGTAATCAGTAGATTGAGCACTACTCCATGGGTCGATAACTAAATCTTCGCTACCCATATTCATTGCCTCTATATCGCTGGCGGTATCAATTAGGCATCAAGGCTTCGCCTTAAGAGGGATTAAATCTACCCTTTTCTCTAACTCTCTTTTTTGGCCAATAGACCCATTCCTTCTCTCTTTAACAGATACAGCATACCCATTATTGATGAAGAAGTGATGAGGATAACTGCAATTGGCATCCATGCTGAATAACCATCTGCTAGTCTTGGTTCTACTAGCCAAGTGAATTTTATTGAACTATAGTCGGTAAATCCCTTGGACCATAAGAACAAATCAGAGGTGTGATGGGATGCGATTGTCACTGCAGCAGAGTGGTTATTCCAAAATTGTGAACGCCCCATAATATCATGGTAATCTGTCTCTTGTGCAAGAATAATCTCTACTTGGTGACCATTCATTACTGAAAGATGAAGGTATTCTCCACTGATTTGAAACCAACCTTCAGCACTATTTCTAGCACCAGCAATATTTGAAAGATTATAATCACCTAACTCGGAATTGATTATTCTTACTTCTGAAACATCAATTCCATCTAAATCAATCTTCCATGTGATTGGAACATTCCAAGCCTCAGGTGCAGCTGCTTTACATTGATCAGTTAGTAGTGATTCGAAATATAGAATAGTTTGATTATCATTTTGTGCTAACTCATCTGAAAATTCATAACATCTATCCACTGTCCAATAAGACCAACTCTCTCCCCAAGTAGTAAGCCATGCATCAGCATCATCATTGAGGTAATTAGCGATGTCACGGTCATAGCGAATACTAGCACCATCCATCCTTCCAACCCAATACAAATTGACTAAACCACCTTCCTCTACAGCACTCTTGACTTCATCAAGCGAGCCGATTGTCTGCTCTAAACTTCCACCCCGACGGCCGAGATTGTACCAGTCCCAAATGTCGTTAGGTACGTCTTGTGAATCATGCCAAGCAGTTTCCTCTAATCCATTATTATCACCATGAACAACTAATCCTTGTCGGGCCATAATCTCATGCTGAGCCATTGTTAAGCTCGATGGTGAATAAGTTGAGATGGTATTATTTCCCCATTTACTAGCACTAATTTTACTTTCAATGTATTCTCTGCATTCAATCGCCATAGCACCAGGATCTAGATTCCATGACAAATGTAGCATTTGGTAACACCCAAATTCATCACCACTTTCCAACTTATCAGTAGCGAGGGAAGTGGTTAGCCACCCATCATCTTCCCATTCCAGTTCTGCTAATACAGGTGGACTCCAAGTTACACTAATTAGTGTACCAAGAACGAGTATAGTGAGGAGTCTGGAGCCACTGGACATAAGATTCCCTTGCCCAGTGCTTGAACCACCCCCTCTTCATCATTTGCACTCACCATCATCCGTATGCATCACAAATGAGGTTACTATTAACGAATTAAAGGTAACACTCAAAGGCAAAAAGCGAGAGGCAACTCTATGCAACCGGACACCCATCTAGTTCAAGCGTGGGAAAGTATGCACCGGCATTGGATTATTAATCCAACGAGAAAAGGGATGCCTTCAACACCAATATACAGTTTCCTAAGGTTGATTATTCCGCCAACTATCCGCCCTTTTTTACGCTTAAAGATTCGCGGTTCGCATAATATTCCACGCAAAGGAGCAACTATTCTTGCTGCCAATCACCTTTCCCATGTGGACCCAATATTGGTGATTGCCAGTTCAAGAAGGACGACTCATTACCTAGCAAAGGATGGACATTTCGATAACCCACTATTACGCTCTGTAATGCACTCTACTGGACAAATTGAAACCCAACGAGAAGTCGGTGCCAATGATGCTTTAGCAAGTGCTGCGGACATATTGGTGGCTGGAAGAGCACTAGGAATATTCCCGGAAGGTACTCGCTCAAAGCGCACTGATGCGCCATTCCTATTGCCAGGTAAAACCGGAGTTGCTAGATTAGCAGCTTCCTATCCAACTTCAGTGGTAGTTCCAATCGCTTTAATCGGAACCCGACAATGTATGCAACCGCAAACTCATAAATTCCCACGCCTGTGGAAAAAATTGAATTTTAATGCGGGTGAAGGAATTACTTGGCTGCAATGGTTAGCAGATCCTGCTGGTGGAGATATGGATGCTGAATCACTGAATGCCATCGCTCAGGGTGAAGATCATGAGATTAGAGCCGCATTATCCAAACTATATCGTAAATTTACCGACCAATTAATGGGCTCAATTAGTGCTCTTGGAGCTCCGTAAAAACGATAGCCTAATCTTCGTTTCTGTATGCGCCTCTGTCGGAACGCTACGCAAGCGATGTGTTTAAGATTAAATTGTGCAGTGGAGTGGATATGGACCTCGATACAGCAGCGGCATGGGCGGAAGTTTTTGGATTAGTAACAATTCTTGGTGCTGCAATCTATTCATGGTTCCAAATCAAAGAACTACGTCGTTCAAGAGATAGCACGACTGCAATGAGCCTAGCAGCGAACTTTCAAAGTGAGGATTTCGTTGTTGGCCTTACGGCGATTATGAACATGGATTTTGATGAAAGCAAGTTTGAAGAAGGAAACGAACAAGAAAATTTCAAGGCTTTCCGCACCCATTTTGGAGATGATTGGCCTAAAGTGATGACCGTCCTAACAACATGGGAAAGCAACGGCGTCCTCATCCATCGTGGAGATATGGATTTTCATGCGTTCTATGATCTCTTTTCCGGGGTTATCATCAAGGCCTATGAGTCATTTTCGTTCTATTTTGAACCCATCCGCGAGTCGGAGAATGACAAGAATATGGAGTGGCTTATTTGGCTCGCAGACCGTATTATTGAATATGAGAAAGAGGGTTCAGGGACGCCTCCTGCACACATTGCTTTCAAGGATTGGAAGCCTCCGAAGCGTACTGATTGACCCGTTCACGTAAACTCCTGTGCACCAATGGGTGAGCAAACGGTACCCATGCCAGATTTCTCAAAAAGATTGACATCTATCAATACTTGATAAATTGTAGCGTGCATATAGTTCTGTGAGAGAAGTTGACACTGCGATTGGCATCTTGGCAATGCCCAAGGAACTACCACAAGAAAAAGTTGATGCGGAGATTAAGGGAATCAATTTATTCAAAGAGATACTCTATTCTTCAACACTCTGGAAAATAAATGATGCTATTGCAAGACGACCCATTATCCACTGCCGCGTTGGAGAATTAATAATAAAATTAGATCCTTTTCAGACAATAAGAAATTCATATTTCAACAATGATTTTCACTTTGTTTTGAAAATCAATGGCCGTAAAATATGCGTTATAGAGTCACATAATTCAGACACAGCCATTATTGACCCTTTAATCAGTTTATTACTTCTTGGAGAAGCAGGCTGGCCAGTAAAATCAACCCCTGTAACGATGGAGGAAGTCTCTATTGAGCAGCAAATTATTAATCGTAACTTGAGACTTGATCATAAAAGGGAATCAAAAAGACTTTCTTTTACAGTAGAAAACAAAAAGGATTTACTCAATGCTGTAAGTGAAATTGAGAATGGAAACTCATGGGAAGGTTTAGCTGAAATAATGCAAATTGCAAGAACAAAATTTGTTTGCGCGATGTGGTCAATGAATTATGTCCTGAATGAAATTAAGCCTTTTATCGATTCCTGCAATGAGCAACAAATCGCTCAATATATTGAAAATCCGTTTGAGTCTACAGACCGTATATTCTTAGAAAAAATACTACTTATTTCGAATGTTTGAATTGGTAATCCTCAAGTGCTGCCAACGCTGGCTTTGAAACGGTGATAGTATGCAGACCTACCTAGACCTCATCCAAACTATCCTCGACAAGGGTGAAGACAAAGGCGACCGCACTGGTACAGGGACAAAATCTGTATTCGGTCACCAGATGAGATTTGATTTGTCTGAAGGTTTTCCAATGGTGACAACAAAGAAACTTCATTTGAAATCTATTGTCTATGAATTACTGTGGTTTCTAAAAGGAGATACCAATGTCAAATATTTACAAGAAAATGGAGTTCGTATTTGGAATGAATGGGCTGATGATAACGGCGACTTAGGACCTGTTTACGGTAAACAATGGCGCCAATGGGAAGCAAAAGATGGCACAGTAATTGATCAAGTTACTGAAGCTGTTGAAATGATAAAAAATAATCCTAACTCACGTAGAATCATTGTATCGGCGTGGAATGTCGGTGAATTAAACGAAATGGCTTTGATGCCTTGCCATGCTCTTTTCCAATTCCATGTGGCAAATGGTAAACTAAATTGTCAACTTTATCAAAGAAGCGCTGATGTATTTCTAGGAGTTCCTTTCAATATCGCTTCCTATGCACTTTTGACCCATATGATGGCTCAAGTATGCGGCCTTCAAGCAGGAACATTTGTTCACACTCTTGGAGATGCGCATTTGTACAATAATCACCTTGAACAAGCTAATTTACAAATTAGCCGCAAACCATTGCAATTGCCTAAATTGAAATTAAACCCTGACATTATGCAAATCGATCAATTTAATTTTGATGATATTGAAATAATTGGATATGAGCACCACGAACATATCAAGGCCCCAATTGCAATTTGAGGGATATTTATGCTGACAATGATATATGCATGCGACACCAATGGGGCTATTGGAAAAGATGGAGATTTGCCATGGAAGCAATCTTCTGATCTGCAACACTTCAAACGCATAACCATTCGAAAAACGGTGGTTATGGGTCGGAAAACATGGGATAGTTTACCATCTGGGGGATTACCGAATCGAAGAAACATTGTGATGTCAAGAACTCCACGTCAAGATGTTGAAGTGATGAGTTTTGAGCAAATTCTAGAACTATCACAGAATGAAGAACTGATCATTATCGGTGGTGGAGAAATTTATTCATTGTTTTTGCCTCATTGTAAGGAAATACACAGAACAATCATCCACACCGAAGTTGAAGGTGCTGATACTTTTGCACCTGATATCTCTGAACTTGGATTTTACTTAATCGGAGAGAATCATCAATCACCTGGACCGAAAGACCAACATTCTATGACTTTTCAACACCTTATATGTTGATAGTTAATAAAAACTTACTTACACTACTAGTCGGCTTTATATTCAGTAACTCTAATTCCAAGACGGCCAGTTAGTGCCTCTCTTTTCATTATCCTTTGATACTTCTTTTCGAAGGCTGATTTTAAATCAATATCCATTGCAATTGAATGTCCCATCAATAAAATCAATATGTCCGCCATCTCTTCAGCACACTCTTCTATTGGCTTACCCTTAGTAATTGCAGCGGATAATTCTCCAAGTTCCTCAACGGTTAGAGCAATCCTATATCCCATATCATGTCCATTCTTATTAGCAAAATCATGTTTATGATGGAAGGCCGCAACCCTCTTCATCATCTCTTCCCACTCATCACTAGCTTGATGATTCATCCATTTGTCAACACTTGCTGCAGTCATTGACCAGACGTTGTCATGGGCAGGGCATCAACCTTGCGACAATAGATCTATGACACACTGCCACACTGGTGCTAATCTTTTGTTGGCCTCTGCAGATACTGAAAGATGTGATAGGTCTGCTGCGTCATCCCCTGGCTCTCTACCGGCTGCCCAATTTGATGAAATGCAGACTGCTGCATAAGGAATTTCTAATTCTCTAGCTAACTTTGCTTCACGCGGCATGGTCATTCCAACCATATCTCCACCAAGTTTCTCAATTGCGTTTACTTCAGCACGTGTTTCAAATTGTGGTCCGTGTGCTAACCAATAGGTATAGTGTAATCTTTCAGAATTAGAAAACGATTGTCCTCCACGTAAACTATTCAGCAATATCTCATTCAATTCACTACTGAATGGTTCAGTTACTGATGTGAAGGTTGCATCTTCATGATGGAAGGTACTTGCAACACCTGTGAAATCAATATATTGGTCTGCAAGAGCAACCTTTCCAGGTGGGAAATCAGCTGAAATAGCTCCAACTGAGCATACTGCCATTATCGCTTCACAACCACTGTCAACTAAAGCGCTGATATTTGCTCTGTGTTCGATCATGTGCGGAGGTTTACTTGCATTACCTTGATTGTGGTGGCGTTGTAAGAAAATTAATTCTTTCTCTACATCACCGCTGCTAAGCCTCAAACAAGTTAGAGGCACAGTGCCCCAATTTGTATCGACTACGAGGTCATCTCTTCGTTCTAAAGTCAGTCCTGCATCGGTTAATTGTTGACCAAATGTCATTTCAATTAGGCCGGTGCCTCCGATAACTGCTAACCTCTGCATAGTATTCGCCTATCGTCCTACATTGTCAAACCTACGGCTCAACAACATCGTGGACCTTGCTTTCGCAGGCATTCAAAGAGAACGGTTCTCAAGAAATCATTCGTTAAGACGAGCGATTAAATCAGCCTTCTTTCCAGAGACAGGTTTTCCTGCAGCCTTCAACAGTTCCTTCAGTTCTGCAACTGTCATTGAACTATGGTCAACGCTTGGAGCCGCCTTCTTAGCAGGTGCTTTTTCTGCAACTTCCTCTTCGGCTGGAGCTTCTTCAGCAACTTCCTCTTCAGCTGGTGCTTCTTTAGCAGGTACTTTCTCAGATTCAGGTTCCATTGCTTCTGCTGCATCTAGAATAGATGGTGCGTCTGCAACTTCTTCCTCTTCTTCTCCGTCCATTGCTGCAGCCATTGCTGCAGCCTTCTTGGCCTTTAATTCAGCATCTTGACGAGATTCATCTGCATGGATGTCGTCTAAAGTCGGTCCCTTATCGTTAGAAACACCTTCTTGTAGAAGTTGGCTCTTATGAATTGCCACTGACTTAACTGGGTAAATTGGCTTAACTGCGTTGAGGATTTCTCCTTCTAATTCGCCACCAAGAATTGATTCTTGTATTTTGGAGAAAGTATTCTTCGATGCATATGCACGAATAACTTCAGCTGCTTTTGAACGCATTGCTTGCTTTACTGAAGTTTGAACACGCTTTTGAGTAATAATCAAAGGCTTCAAACGAACTAAGTAACCGTCAGTAGATACTACATCAACTACATCGTCAACCTTACCACGATAGCGGCGAATTTGACGGCGTGTGTGATCTGTTTGGTGATGATGACCGATGAATGTGGTCAATGCATCTCTGCCAACTACTTCAGTAACTCTGAATCGGAGAATAATATGCATTTTAGTAAAATCGCCATTGAATTCTTGCAATGTCATCTCATAAATACGGCCCATAATGTGGTCGTCAGACTCACCGATTGTTTCTCCAATTTGCTTAAAGTCCCATGGATGACGAGGTGCACGAATAGTGTACCAGCGCTTCATCTTCCACTTATCACGTTGCTTACGTGCTGATGCACGTGCTCTTGCTGTTACTTTTTTGGCCATTGGATTCACTCTCGGTGTTGTCTTGCGGGGGCTACCCCACTTGCATTCTGCCGTCTAACCTCCCCTATATGAACAGCCCCCTCAATATTGGATAGTGAAAACGAATGATTGGACGCTTGTTTGGAGGTTAGTATCAAATCCTTCTCGCCTTACCCCCACCCATGGCAGTTCATCAACTCACATGGAGAGCAACTGCCAGCGGCGTAGAAGATGAAATGGTACTAGCTGAAGCATTAGCCACTCTAATAGGTGATGAAGAGGCTGTGGAGATTGAACAAACCAACTCCTACCACGGCTCTCCTATCCACATGGTTTCGGCGAGATTAACTCGCTCCGGACCTGCACAAAAGGCTCTATCTAATATCGGAAAAGAAAATCTAAAAATAATTTTATCCGAATTAGAGACTCGATTGGATGAAACTAATGTCATTCACTTCCGATTGGATCAAAATGACTTGGTAAGTGGAGTTTTGACATTATCGCAACCAGGAGGGCAAGCAACCGTCAAGGGGCAAACCAAAATCCAAGTATATCCTGGACAGAATCCATTAGTTGAGGCTCAAAGTACAATTCAAAAAGCAATTGAGTCGTCTAATTGAGTTGTGTTTTCAGGTATTTCTAGTGAAAATTTGAGATTGCCCATCCAAACGGTTCATGTATGTCTACCCCCTCAGCAAGTTTGAGGAATACCTATGACACATGTTGTAACAAGCGCTTGCGTTGACCATAAGTACCAAGAATGCGTTGCTGTTTGCCCAGTTGAAGCATTTAGAGAAGCCGATAGATACCTAGTTATTGACCCGGATGAGTGTATTGATTGTGGTGCATGTATCCCTGAATGCCCTGTTGATGCGATTTTCGCTGACACCGATATTCCAGCAGGAGAAGAAGCATGGGAAGAGCGTAATGCAGTAGAGTCTATTGACGCAGAAATTGCAGAAGGCGACACACCAGTTCTTGCAGACTGAAATTAGAATTTACCCTCACCCTCATGTATTGGACTTACCAATGATCTTGAAGTAAATTAATTTAGGCAGGTTGATTATAATGGCTAAGGATATCGATTTTTCAAAGTTTAGACGCGGCAGTGACTTACTAAAACGTGGATTTGCACGTATGCAACAAGGTGGTGTCATCATGGATGTCGTCAATCCTGACCAAGCTGCAATCGCTGAAGATTCTGGGGCTGTTGCTGTAATGGCACTAGAAAGAGTTCCTGCAGACATCCGCAGAGATGGCGGAGTTGCCAGAATGAGCCACCCCGATATGATTCAAGGAATTCTCGATTGCACAACTATACCAGTAATGGCAAAGGCAAGAATCGGCCATGAAGGTGAAGCAAGAATTCTTGAATCAATGGGCGTAGACATGGTTGATGAAAGCGAAGTATTGACTCCAGCAGATCCATTTTTCCACATTTCTAAGAAAGATTACGATATTCCTTTCGTATGTGGGGCAACGGAATTAGGAGAGGCTGTTCGTCGTATATGGGAAGGTGCTGCAATGATACGCACCAAGGGAGAAGCAGGAACTGGAAATGTAGTCGCTGCTGTAACTCATGCTAGATTGATCGATCAGGAAATTAAGCAATTACAAACTCTTGATGACTCTGGAATTGATCAAACTGCAGAAATTATAATCGACAGATATCGAGTATTAGCAAACCAATCAAAATTGCCAGGAAATTATCAACATACACCTTTTGGAGCAATAGATGAAAAAATGCACAGTGAAGTTAGAGAAATTCTTGAAGAAGTTAGAACAATGGGGCGACTACCTGTAGTTACATTCTCTGCTGGAGGAATTGCAACACCGGCAGATGCATCGCAAATGATGCGTCTTGGTATGGATGGAATATTCGTCGGCTCTGGTATTTTCAAATCGGAAGACCCGAAAACAATGGCCGAAGCGATTGTTCTCGCTACTGCACATTATGATGAGGCTGAAAAAGTAACTCAAGCTATGGCTATGATGGCTGGAGCGGCAATGAAAGGCGATGAACTTGAAACTCTAGAAGTTCGCTACGACCAACGTGGAAATTAAACATAATCTTCTAAGGAGATTATTCTATAGAATACTTAACCCAATGGGTCGTTAACTCCAACTTCACCCAAAGTCCAACGTAATGTCTTAATTACTCCATCCAATGCTTTGTGATTTCTTGCAGCTTCCTTCATTCCTTCTCTATCTCCAGAAGACTTACAATCGTCAAACCACTTCTTCCATTGGCGACGTTTTACTTCAGCACGAGTAAGCATTTGTTCTATCTCTTCCCAAGTTCTTTCATAGGTCCTTTCGGGTGCTTGGTCCCCATGCGGAATACGATTCATAATTTGGCCCGAAGTGCAACGGTATATGAGTAATACGCCGACATTATTCGTAAACAATTCATCCCATCATGGAATTCTTTGATCACTAATATCCATTTTTGCAGCAATTACGACATCATCACCTATTACGACATTGTCCAATTTAGCCCCATTTCCAATTACTACATTTTGGCCAAGGACAGAATTAGAAATTATTGAATCAGGACTAATTTTGCATCCAGACATCAGTAAGGAATTAGAAATCTTTACATTCTCTTCAACAAAACAATTGGAAGATATCACACTGCTAACAACATCACCCAGTATTACTGCATCATCCATACAAAATCCATTACCTGGAAGAACTTTCCCATTTGGCATAGGGAATGGTAATTCTTTCATTCTTTTTACTAAAGTTGATTGAGCGTTTAGTAATTCCATCGGATTGCCGACATCGAACCAAACACCATCGATTGTCTTGGCATACATCGGCCAATTCATTTCCAGTACCATTGGAAATAATTGTTTACTGAAATCAAACTTCTCACCCAAAGGCATCAATGCCAAAACCTCAGGCTCTATGATGTATAATCCAGCATTTATCACATTACTAAAAGCTTCTTCTGGACTTGGCTTTTCCTTAAATCGACTAATATAACCTTCACGCAAATCTCCATCTAATTCACCATTATGCTCTGCTGACAATCCCACTATACCGAAATCACTTGGATCTTCAACTTCCCAAAGTGCCATTGTAACCTTTGCACCGCTTTTCTTGTGAGCTGCTAATAGACCAGATATGTCAAATGAAGCGACTGAATCTCCAGAGCCAACGACAAATGTTTCTGTTAACAAATCACTCAGAAGCCGAACACTTCCTGCTGTCCCCATTGGAGAATCCTCTTGATTAATTCGTGCTGTAATCTCTCTAGAATGAGTTTTCATCGATTGAAGTGGCCAAGCGGATACATGCTTTTGCAATTGCTCACCTCTATATCCAGTTGTGACAATTAAATCATCAATACCGGCTTCTACCATCGCATCTTTAACGAAATCAATAACAGGACGCCCTAGAACTTCAACCATGGGCTTTGGACGAGTCAAAGTCAAAGGACGTAATCTTGAACCTTGACCACCGGCCATTATGACCCCATACATCATTTCACCTCAGCGACGACGGTTCTGCATATTTATTCGGCGCATTCCTGCCTTTTTGGAGGATTTACCTGAAGCAGGACGGGATGAACCATCGCTACTACTTGTTCCTCCAATATTCAATACGCCGGATGAAAGTAAATTGCTTACCAAGCCGTCAGCAACATCTTCTGAACTAGCACCAGTTGACATTTCATTTTTGACGGATTGATTATGATCTATAATCCAAGATTCTCTCTCTTTCTTAGCCATATGTAACTGGTCACGTGCTTTGTCAACATCCTTCATTAATTCAACAGTCTTTTCATGCATTTCATCTGCCTTCTTTCTGAAATCAAGATATTCTTCATGGAATCTATCGCCTTCTGCTTTGAGGAAATCTCGGTGTGCGAAAACTTCATCCAATTCTTTTGATTTTTCAGTTACTCTCCCAACTGCTTCTATCATTGCTTTATGTGCAGCGTCTGCTTCTGACTTTAGGATTTTAATTGAGCCATCCAAGTCAGACAAATCAATACTAACCATATCAAATTGGGCAACCTCTGGCTCTAACTCTGCAAGACGGCGGTGCTTCAATTTGAGATTGGCCATCATTTCCCTTTCCTTCTTAGGACCAACACTCGATGTTTCAAAGGTAGTCTCTAAATTATCAATCTCTTGCTTTAGTTGCATAAACTCGGCGGTAGCAGAACGCTTCTCGTTCTTTTCTCCGCGTCGACCCTTCGCTTGAGAGATGAGTTGACGGATTTGGTCTTGGATTGCATTTCTCTTTTCTTTGAACAATTTAATTTCAGCACGAATAACCTTTACTTCGGAAAGGACCAGAGCTGATTTCTCTCTGTGTTCCTTGAATTGTGCTTGGATTGCATTGCGCTTATCAGCACTCTGCTTAGCGGAATCGCTGAATGAATTACGAGTTTCTCGCAACTTGCGAACTTTCGCTTCCATTGTTTGAAGTTCTTCGCGAAGTGCCGCATCCGGCTTCTCCTCCGCTTCCTCTTTCATTCCGCGCATGACTCTTCCACAGCATTAACCATTTCAAGGCTATGGATGGTGCGGCAAGACAACTTGAATAGATTATTGGCCAAATAAGACATACATTTCCATGAATATTGCGCTTAATAATCCAATCGTTCCCAGTAAATTTGCAGCAATAGAACCTGAAGACCTCACCATTGACCTGAATTCAGATCTGACTCTAACATTGATCTGCCTTCCCACTAGTAGTTCACCACTTGGTTGTTCGAGGCGAACGGAAACTGTTGCTTCTCCCGTAGTAGTGGGTAATAACGACTGCCAGGCTACTGTACCATCCCGTAGCAAACCACTCATCACACCTAGAGTATCATCATCACCTTGTGCATGACTTGGCAATGCTCGGTCAGACCACCAGTACTTTTCTCCAGGTTGCAACCTATATGTCAAGGCTACATCATTCGGACGGAAGTCAGGTGTTTGAACTCTAAATACAACAGTTCTTTCTGTCTCTCCAAGATTATGAATTATTGTAAATAGATTTGCTCTATTGGAAACTACATTTTCCAAATCAACTTCGAATACTAAGTCTTTCAGTGCAGGGTTATTACCAACTTCAATCTCATGTTCTAAACGGTCTATCATTCGGAAGAATGCTGGACATTTTCGTGACACATGTCCCATTAATAAAAGCCATACTTCCAATGTGAAAACTGGGTGTGAAACGATTAGTTTCAAACCATTTTCATTCAAGACTTCAGATAATTCGGAAATCATTGTAGCTTTAACTAGACCGCGGTGGTGCCTGTACAATGCCATGAGTATTTTTTCTCTCGCAAAACCGACTTCAACATTTGGATGAATGTTGGCTTCAATACTTTTTGTGAAATCCACATATTGCGCACGCATCAATGGATCCATGTGAGTCATTAGAAGATCATTGAATACGGAATTAATTGTTGAAGGGTGGATTGCTGGGCTATATGCATCTAGGAGACCAGTTCTTTCAACCATGCTAAATTGATGAGAACGTGTTGCTAAATGTTGACCGATTGACAATAGCATTAATGAAAATGAACCCAATAGGATGATCATTCCAGATTCATTCTCAGAACCAATATAAAAAATAACAACCAATAATAGAGCACTGCCCATTGCAAAAAATAGACTGGTATTTGTTTTACTAGTGGACCGCTTCATTCTAGCAACAAGTCCATCATATCCTTGTAATGATTGAACTGGGCGGTGGGCATCATTTGAAAGTTGTACTTCGTCATTAAACACGCGTAGTGAGAGTCCTTCGCGGTGTCGATGAACCATAATGGACAAAATATAACCAAACAGAATTACGAATGTGATAGCAACTAATGTGATTGAAAAGGTAAACCCTATAGTCGGTTCTATATTTTCTAACCACCATTTTGGTGAACCGTTGGAAAAGGCCCACGCAATGAAATATGTGAAAATAGCAAAAGCGGGTAAAAACAATATTATTCTAAGGCCAAAACTAATGATTTGTCTATCTATTGCAAGAAATATTGCTTCCCAATCTTTGACAGTTGCCTTTTCACCTATTGGAGAGATAGCCTTTATTTTAGAAAAGAGCCCATTTGTATCAACAACAGCCTCTTGTGGAGAGGTTTGTATCGTATTATCTTCCCCCTCCATAGCAATAGGCAAGGGTTGTTACTCTTTATCATTGTCCGGAGTTGGATTAATCAACAGCGTATTAATATTTTTTCTGCGATACTTTCAGATAGTTCTAGATAAGTGCCATCGGATGTCTTCCAGCGACCGTCTTGTTTCTTTACACGTGTTCCGATTGTCACGCCTAAAGTATTCAATGATGTCAATGCAGATTCGCTTAAAACCATCATTCTTATATCCCCCTCACTATTATCTGGAAGAGCGCTCATTGGCCTCATTCCGCTTGCTAATTGATTAATTATTGATGCTAGTTCTTCTCTTGCAGGGGGTATTGGCTTACCTGAAGGATCAATATTTGGTTGATCTAATAATAGCGTTAGTGCAACTTCTAAATCATCATCGATTGCATGCTCAAGTCTACATGCTGTTTCGTGAACATTTCCGAAAAATGGTAACTTATCCAACAGGACTTCTGCCAACCTATGCCTTCTTTTCATTTGTTGACCCATTGCAAGCCCTAACTCAGTAAGACTAGCCCCCTTGTATGGAATATAATCTACAAACCCTTTTGATGCCAATCTTTGAACCATTTCAGTAGCTGAAGCAGGTGAGACTTTCAGAGCACTTGCTAAATCACCGGTTCTAACTAGTGATTGCGGGGCATTTTCATAAAATGCATACATTGTCTCCAAGTATTCATCTTCAAACTCTTGAAAATGGCCACCCATGTCAATCCCAGTTCCCTCTCACCAATCAACCTTGCTTATTGTGAATCCGCTTTGAACACTACTTTGCACGCAGGACAACGTACGGAGCCAGAATAATCTGTTGGAACTCTTAACGACTGAGAGCAATCCGGGCAAGAAACCTCTTTCTTTTCTTGTTTTTCAACTTCTTCGACTTCCTCTTCTTCTTGAGGTGGCTCGTCTCTTGAATTAACATCAAATCTATTTGAACAGTCTGGACATCTAACTTTACCAGAATATGATGCTGGAACTCGTAATTGCCTAGCACATTCAGGACAACCAACTTGCACCTTTCTATCTGTACTAGATGCTGAAGTTTTTGACTTTTTAATAGGCTTCTTGGCCTTTGGAGTTTTATTTTTAGTTTTGGAGACAGAAGATTTCATATCACTTGAAGAGTTCTTGAGCCTCATTGCAAGAATTACTGCACCTGCAATTGCGATACCAGATATGATTCCAATAAATGGAACATCATATGATTGAGAAGAAGAAGTAGCACTGATGCCGGAATTGTATGATTGGCTTGAAGTTAATATATTCTGGTCAATACTCCATTTAGCAGTTAAAGTAACTTCAGAACCGGAAGGCCAATCAATTGTCAAAGTAATCTCTTTTTCCTCACCTGCAAGTAAGATTCCAGTCTCACTTTGAACTAAGAAATTGCCATTGCCATCAACTAAAATTATTTGCCCAGCAATACCGTCGACTAAACCGTTATTTGAAATTTTGATAGTAATACTAGTTTCATCGCCGAATGTTGGATCTCTTGGGGAACTGAGAGGATCCATTTCAACATAATACTCAGGTCGCTCCGATGGAACTGATTTAATTACAGAAGTAGGACCTGGTCCTATTGTCCAATTAATTGAGTTGATACGAATTACTACTTTATCGGCATCCACATGTCCGATTACATATTGTCCAGTAGTCAATCCTGGAAATACTGTAATCAATGAATCAAATGGATAAATTTCCGATCCTCCTGAATCATATCCCAATCTTAATTGAATATCTCTTTCAACACCAGTATCAAGATCAATTTGCCATGTGAACGAAATCCCATCAACTGAATCCCACTCAACATTACTAATCTGTGGTGTAAGGCTTTGCTGCTCCGACACAGGTATATTGAGAACTCCCTCCAAACCAATATCTATTGCACCATTTGAAGAAACTAGGGACCAATTTACTTGAGTTTGCCCAATAGCGATCATCTGAATTGAAACCGAGACTTCACCTGCTGCATCTAATGCCAAACTTAACGGTTCACTCAAACTAACCACGCCGTTAATTTCACAGCGTAATTGTACCAATCCATCGCTGTCGCCATGATTTCTAACCAGCATTGAGAAAGTTGCCATATCACCTTTATGCCAAGGCCCACCTAATACGGCAGGAGTGGATGACCCAGCTGCTTCAAAGGCTGCTGCTGTCATTGATAATATTGAAGACACAGAGTTGATTGAATCATCCCAAACCCTCTGCCCATCTGTTTGGCAGGTCAGAGTTCCTGGGCGCGCAGAGGCACTAACTGAAATCGTCGTATTGACACCATTAGTAAGGTCTAAAGGTTGTGAATATTCAATTTCTCCACCACTGAAAATACAACTTAATGTTCCGTTGAAATCTATCTCACCCGTATTTGTAATAGACAGATTCCACTGTGCTAGTCCGCCCGCAGTAACATCTGTGTTCAGGTGAACTAGTTCCATGTCAATTCTAGCCAAAGGAGGTGGTCCCACCTCAAAGGTGGTAGTATGAAATAATTCAGATTGTGATGTTGGTGGGTTTAAGATAGAGATATTTACTGTATAGTGAGAGTTTATATCGAAATTAGTTTCAGTAAATGAAGAAGACGAGTAAAATTGTGCATTCGTTGTAGTTGCACTCCCAAATGTAATGTTTGACGTATGTGATTCTAGAACTTCTTGACCGTCGATATCGGCACTAACATTACTTGACCACTGTAAATCTCCAAGGTTTTCTATGGATGCACTAATGATTAGATAGTCCCCCTCCCTAAGGGTTTCATTACCAGTTGGAACACCATTGAAATTGACTGGAATTAGTTCTATCTCTTCAATTGATAATTGGGCTGGACGGAGCCGTTGAATTGTTCTGTTGAATCCTGTAACATTGTTTGTATCTTCTGTTCCAATATCACCCGTCATAGTGACCATGAGATTGGAATATCCATATGGCATATTGGAGAATGTGTAATTGATCGGCGTGTTACCGAATGCCAATACGGTGTAATTTGTTGATTGGTTATGAAGTTCTGTTCCCTCTATTGTAGAAATCACTACATTGACTTCTATTTCGGCATCCAATCCGCTCTGCTCAACGATGGTAAATGGTACTTCTAAATAGCTCTCTTCAAATGTTTCCATTTCACCAAGTAGAATACTACTTACATCAATTACTGCTCCGCCGCCAGATGCTGAAACCAATGGTGCTAATATGACTGCAATTAGAAGAGCACAAACTAAGTTTGTTACTATGTTTGATGATGACATACGCTCCCCCATATTACCACCTATGCGTATGGGGTTCTTCACCTTCACGCCAAAACATGGGTGAGGGCTATGTTTATTCTATGTTGAAAGGTCGCCCGAGAATGTATGACACCTGACGAGTTGCTAAAAATCACTCCCGATTTGTTGGCACGTGCCATTTTACATCGGCGAGAGCAATTAGCAGAGGATATCCCAGAGCAGTTAGATGCTCGTCAAGAAGAGTTAGATTTCGCAGTTCCTTTAGCCAGTTTCGCTAAAGAAAAGCGCGATGAATTTGATAAACAAATCAATGAAATAACTGACAAATGTCTTCATTCACAAAATCAAGCAAACCTAAAATTTACCAAATTAGAAAGTGATTTTCTAGTTACCGATACAGAGAACAAAGAGGTCGGGTTCGATGAATTATTACAACAGTACAAAGAAGCCAATGAAAATCATCACCAACAAACAATCATTTTAGAGCAAATGAATGATTTAGCAATAGAACAATTTGACAAAATCTCTAGTGCAAATAGTTCTGATAGTGACATAGAATCAATTAAGTCGCAACATAAGGACATATTGGATGCTATTGCTCTATCAAAAGATTCCCACGCAGAATTATTGCCACTGAAGAATGAAAAAGAGCATTTCAATAATACTTACCTTGAAAATGAAACGATGAGAAGAAGAGCTAATTCACGAACTGCATTGCTAAGCCAAGCCCTTGATTCCAGTGAAAGGGGAATCGAACATTGGCAACAATTAATCGATAAGGGTTTTGATAGACTGCTAGTTAATGCTAAAAGAGTTAGTGCGGGTGAATATTCTACACCAGCATTATCCAAAATGAATAAGGATAAGAATTCGCAAGTGGATCGTAAAGAAGGTGCTTGATATGAATGAAGTATGTCCAATAACTCATTTCACAGAAGAGCAGCAAAAACGCTGGCCTAATCTGCATAATTCATTAATCGGACAATTAGAATTCCCTACTGCTGCTGAAATCCCATCAGATGCTCTAGTCAGATTGAATAACGATGTAAATGAAATGCTGCGCAAGCAACTTGAACATAGTAAAAGGGATAGAAGTCGAGACAAGTTATTCGCATTTTTGAAAAAAATATTGGAATTTAAATTTCCAGGGAGTAAATTAGACAAATTCGGTTCATCTGTAACCGGGCTTTCACTGGCCCAAGGTGACATAGATTTGTGCTTACAAATTCCAGGAAAAGTTCCTCACAAAGTTTTCAATAAAATTGGTAAACTTCTAAGATTACATGACTTTGTTGACATTGTAGTAATACCTCACGCCAAGGTTCCTATTGTAAAATGCAGAGATGGAAAAACAGGCATACCGCTTGATATTTCAGTCAACAACACACTCGCACTACAAAATACACAATTGCTCAAAACATATTCAATGCAAGACTCTAGAGTCTCTCAGGTAATATTGGCGATTAAGCATTGGGCAACTTGTAGAGATGTTAGTGATGCACCTTCGGGGACATTATCCTCATATTCATGGTCCATATTGAGTATCCAATCAATGCAAATGTCTTCTCCACCATTGGTAGCAAATGTCCAAACCGGTAAAAAAAGAACTATTCAACATGTTGAAGGTGATAATTATGATGTCACAATTCATCCAAACCCAAAGAGCTTACTAAAGCAACAAAATCAGCAAAACCTCGGAGAAATAATCGCCAATTTTTTCGAAACCTTTGCCAATTGGAACTGGGATTTAGATATCTGCTCTATTCGGAATGGTACTGCCCTATCCCGTGAAGAAAAAGGTTGGCTAGAACAAGATCCAACGGCTATTGACATCATCATCAATGAGGAATCGGTGAGAGTGGGCAAGCATAGTTTAGCAATTGAAGACCCATTTGATTTGAAAAGAGATCTAAGCACTGTACTTCGTGCTGAAGGAATCATGGATATTAGAGAAGAAATACTCCGGATGTGGTTCGGCATTTGTGAAGGTAATTCATGGAAAGATTTGTGTGCACTTCGAAATCCGGACAAGCATATTTCTGATAAACAATTGGACCTTTTCCACGACCTTAGAGGCAAGGAAGAGAAAGAGATCAATAGTAAAATTACAGACTATACAATCCAACTTGAGCAAGTTGAAAACAAAATAGCAGTTTGCACCGATGAAAAAGAGAAGGCCCAAAAAATCCCAGAATTGAAAAATCTTCGTAATGAAATTCATCAAAAGATATTGATACGTACCCATCATATTGAAGAGGAACTGAGTAGAATTTATCAACGCCTAACTGGAACTGTAGATATATTCAGAGTACCTTCAATTATCACTGAAGAAAATGATTTTGCACTATTCTTTGAATTGCAACAAATGCTTCCAAAAGCTCGTGAAGCCGATAAGTTACATCATGAATTTATTGATCTTATCAAGAAGCACACTGAAGTGCAATCAACATTATCTTCAGGCGTAGAAGGGCAATCAGTAGCGGCGCTGAAAAACGCAATATCAATGGCTAACCGCTCTGATAGATTCTTCAATAGCAGCAATTATATTGCTCGTTATCTAGGAGAATTAATAATTGAGAAGAGGAAAATAAATAGAGAACTAGGGCGACTAAAGTCGTGGTTGAAGTATTGTGAGGACATTAAACACCAAAAATCTCGGAAATCTAAATCGAACAGTTCAAGGTATTCAAATCATAGTAAAATGAATAAGAAATCTTACGCAGAAGTGAAATCTAAAATGGAATCTGGAGAAGGTTTATCACTCGCAGAACTAAATATTTTACTGAATAATGGAGGTCTTTTCTCAGCGGAGAAATCAACGGACAAAAAATCACCGAAGAGTAAATATTCTCGTTCCAAGAGAAAGAATTCTAATAATGATTTATCTGCGCATAGAGGCCCTAGAGGTCGCTCAAAAAATGTCCGTAAGGAGTGATGAAGTTGCAAGATGGCATCCAATGGATGTTAGGTCCGGAACCAAAAAACTTGAGCCCAATATGGACACAAGAAGTATTGCAGCTATTTTTACGCGAAAACGGTGAAGAATATTCACAGAACTCTGTTTCTAGCCTTCCAATTCCAAAATGGGGAGGCAATTTACTACTGCTCGAAGGAACTGATATCACTAATCCAAATTGTCTGAAAGGTTTACTATGGGCTACTCCTTTTATGGATGACATTGTTAGAGTGGCAGCATTTTCAATAACATCTGAACTCCAGAGTAAAGGATATGGTAGAATGGCATGGAATTATTTTGTCGAAAGTGCAACTAAGGCTGGTTTTAGCAAAGTTCAACTCGAAGTAAAGGCGTCCAATATAAGAGGCCAAGAATTCTATAGAAAAAGAGGTCTTGTTGTAATGAATGAACTTCAGGGATACTATTCAAGTGGACTAGGATATATGATGCGTGGCGATTTGAAAAAATATTAATAAAAGCCATAAATGGAATTATTTTATCTCAAAGGTTATTCCCCCATTGCTTCTGCATTAATTGTGGAACAACGGATTCTTGCTGAGTTACTAAATTCTAGTGGCGTGGTTAGTGCCCACTTATTGGATGAAAATGGGTTGATAATGGAGAACCTTGATTCCGGACATAGTCAAGATTATTCTTCACTCATTGCTGTTATGAGTAATTCCGAAGAAAGCCAGTCTGTAACGATTACTTCTCAAAATGCAATTCTTATTGCAAATCGGTTAGAACAAAACTATTTGTTGATCGTTCGCTTACAATCATCCTGCAATTTAGGTGCTATCAGGAAGTTATTATCAAAAGCAGTGTTAGAACTCAACGCTCTTAGCCAGTGAAATCTAATCAAATAATGGGCCGAGAATAACCATCCCATTTGGACCTACGTCAATTGCCATCTTTTCCATAGCATGACGGCAATGGCGCATTTTTTCAATTTGTAGAGTTCTAATTAATTTACCATTTCTTTGATCCATTCCCAAGTTAATTACCGCATCTGCTAAAAAACCTTCATTACCTTGTAATTCGGCATTTGTCCCCACATTCCTTTCGGTGATGATAAAGACATTGAGATTCATACTGCGCAAGAAATCGAAGAAACCGAACATCTTTTTGCGCATTACTTCATCCACAGAAGTCAACGAATAAATTGCACCTAATGAATCTAAAACAAAAGTAGTAAACCTATCACCGTGTTGTTGTTTGAAATGTTCTATCATCCTACGAGTGAATTTCAGGTAATCCATATTTTCATTTTCTCTGCGAAGTTCCGTAAAATCAGTAAGTTGCAAATTATTTGGAACATTCAAACCCATGCTTGTAGTTCCCCGCAATAATGAATCCACACTTTCTTCAACTGTGCAGTATAGACCAAATTCACCTGTTCTAGTGAGATGATTGGATAGCAAGGTCATACAGAAACTCGACTTCATTGAACCAGGTGGCCCGGTCACCATTGTCACATAAGGTGCACGAACATCACTCTGAAGAACTCTTTCCATTCCCTGCATTGCGCCTAGTAACATGATATCAACAATTAACACTGAATGCTTCTTGTCCTTAACTATTTTCTTAAAACGACTGCTAAAATCTTGTCATATTTTTCACTATTAATTCTCATTCAGCATGGTCTTTTACAATATTGAAAGATAGGCCTCTAATGAAGAGGTTAAATGGGTGGGTTATGTGGGCGAGTCGGCGAGAAGATGGGAATCTTCCCCCCGAACAGGTGAGAATAGCAATGACAGACTTCAAAGAGCAACTCGAAGATCGTAGAAAAGTAGTGGATGGAAAGGCTACCGAATACAGAACTACCCGTGACGAATGGAATGGAAAAACCAAAACTCACACCACTACTCGTAACGAGTTGAATGCTGAAGTAAGAGAGTTAATTGTCCAAGTTCGGGAACAACGAGAAATACGTGAACAGATGAACGAAATCGTTCGCGAAAAGAAATCTGCTCGCTCTGCTGCAAGTGATGCGGTTAAAGCTGCAAAATTAGCACTTGAGAATGCCAAGGGTCCACAGCAAGCTGCTCCACCTAGAGAGGCTGGCAGAAAAGGAAAGTGGGAAAAGAGACCTCCAACCGTTCATTCATTGAAAAAGGATTTGAACAGACTAGAAAATGAGTTTGAGCAAGGGAAACATACTGGTAATAATGAGACCAAGGTAATGAAGAGAATGAAGGAAATTAATGCAGAAATCAAAAAGTTGAAGAAATTTGATGATTCCAATGGCGATTTAAGGGATGCTCGCACTGCAGTTCACGAAGCAATGGCTCAGCAAGAGATTGCCCACGAAGAAGTGCAAAAGGCTGCAACTGCTGCTCAAGAAGCTCACGAATTGATGCTTCAGTGGAATGAAGAAGTTGACCGCCAAAGAGAACTTGCTGAAACTGCACACCGAGGCCTACGAACTTCAAAGAAGGAAGCAGATAAGGCTCACCGCTTTTACATCGTATCACTACGATGTCTGCATTCGATCCAAGATATGCTAAGAGCAATGCGAGGTGCATCTGCTGGTGCTGGCCAGAAGCCAACTGCACGTGTTGAAGTTCAAGATTTAATGGGCAAATTAATGTCCGGTCAAACACTTACTACTGAGGAATTAATGCAACTTCAGAGTTTTGATTGATTGTTTTTGAAGCGAACACATCAAAGACCCCATTCAACACGATAATAATTACGAGGCTTTGCCATGTTATCAAAGGACGATATTGCTGAACTTGTTGAGAATTACGACAGAATGAAGTTACGCATCGGTATGACTGCATCTCATTCTGCTCTAGATATCTGTGATGGAGCAATTGAAGAAGGGTTTCCTACTGTTGCATACTGCAAAGAAGGACGTCACAAAACTTATGCAAATTACTTCAAAGCACACCGTTCATCCTCCGGAAGAGTATTTCGCGGAATGGTTGACAAAGCGATAGTTATGCCTTCATTCAATGATGTAATGGATTCTGATATGCAAGCAGAAATGCGCAAGAGAAATGTCATCTATATCCCAAATCGTTCTTTCACATCCTATTCTTCTATTGAAGATGTTGAAAATAACTTCCGTGTTCCTCTATTTGGATCTAGAAACATGTTGCGAATGGAAGAAAGAACAGAAGAGCAAGATTACTATTGGATTTTAGATAAAGCGGGATTACCTTATCCTGAAGCAATTGCAAACCCAGAGGATATTGATTGTCTAGTAATCGTAAAACTTCACCATGCACAAAAGAAATTGGAGAGAGGATTTTTCACTTGTGCATCATTCCAAGAATATCAAGACAAATCTAAAACCCTTATCGCTGAAGGAATTATTGACCAAGAATCATTAGAAGGCGCTAGAATTGAGAGATATGTTATCGGTCCAGTATTCAATCTGAATTTCTTCTATAGCCCACTTGCTGATGAAGGAGAGCGATTAGAGTTACTCGGTGTCGATTGGCGCTTTGAGTCTTCACTAGATGGCCATGTGCGCCTTCCTGCCCCACAGCAGATGACTATGCCTGCTCACCAGCAAATTCCAGAGATGACTGTTGTTGGACACAATACTGCAACTATTAGAGAATCATTACTCGAAGTTGCATTTGAACTTGGAGAGAAATTCATTAAGGCAAGTAAAGAACACTATGATCCAGGAATCATTGGCCCGTTCTGCCTACAAACATGTATTGACAAGGATATGAATTACTACATCTATGACGTTGCACCTCGTTTAGGTGGAGGAACAAATGTTCACGTCAGTGTTGGACATCCATATGGAAATGCTACATGGAGAAAACCAATGTCAAGTGGCCGACGTATTGCAATGGAGATTAGAATTGCTGCAGAACAAGACAGATTGTTAGAAGTTCTAACATGATATTTTACAGCGAGAACCTACTGTAATGGTTCATATCCATCGCTAGCGACGAATAGCACCCACTGCGAACCCTTGCAAACACTTATTTTGGTTACAAAGGTTTTATGCAGAAACCCTTGTAAACACAATTTGGAATACAGGGCGCTCTAGAAAAATTAGATAATTACATATGGGAAACCGGAATCGGATTACTGTGGAAGTAGGAGAATTAAGTCCTGATGGCTATTATAGCTGGGACGGAACAAAATGGGTCTCCGTTGAATTTGGTACAAAAAGTCCGGACGGTTTTTTTATTTGGAATGGAACTCAATGGATTCCCATTGTTGAAAAAATTAATCCTCCGGTAGTGAAAAAGGACGAGATATCAACCGATTTGATTCAACAAATAAATCAACCAGTTATAGGTACTCAGCAACAATTCTTCGTTGAATCAACAGTACAACATCAATCATTTACTCAACAGCCTCTTCTGATTATGCAGAAACAAAAAACCAATCGAGTGTCAACATTGGGCCTAATTATCATTTTCTTGGTGATAGGAACAGCCGTTATCACGTTCTTTAGCGGATTGTTATATGTTTGGGCAGCTTCATTGGCTGATGAACAAGATCAGACGGAGTTAGCTGGAACTTGGTATAATTTGGGAGATACTATGACTCTTTATTCTAATGGGACAGTGATTGAATCAAGTGGATTGATTACAGAGTGGAGTTCAGAAGGGCATAATTTCACAACGACTTTTCTAATCGAGGAAGAGGAAATTAACTTGGTATGGAAATATGAAATCAAGATTGATAACGATGATGACCGAGTGTTGTTTATGGCTTACTACGATAATGTGGACGGAGTTCAAACCAATGATGTTGCGGATAATTCATGTATTGTTTACATTGATTCTGTACGCGGAGCCGAAGAGGAATATTTTGAGAACAAACTTGCAATTATTCCCGAGTGGTGCGAGTTTACAGAAGAATAACATACTCTGCGTTGATTAAATAACTGAGAGAACAGAAAGTGACAATCCAACTGCAATTACTGTCATTGGGACTGCGATGATAACCCACCATGGCCATCCAGAATCATCATCATAGTCCTTATCGTAGTCATCATAGTATGATGATGAGCTGTGCACCTCATAATATGGGTCATGGCTGCGCATGAATAGTAGTACTGAAGAGAAAGCACCCATATAGAATCCAGTTCCAACAAAGTCAAAGATTGAGATCACTCCTAAAGCGGTGGGCGCTATAGCAGCACAAATTACGAAAATAATCACAAATGTGAGATGTAGTCCACCTATAATTCTCGGAGACTTATTTACTAACAAAAGAATAGTGGATATTAATCCGCTAAGGGCAAAAACAAATGGACTGAAAATTAACATTAGGATAGCAATAGCGAGAGCTAATTCATCTCCAGCCAAACTAGTATCCCCTTCACCATTCCCCCCACCGTCGCTTATATCATCGACACCCATTTCATTCATCAATTCCCCAATTGATTTCATTATTTCAAATCCAGAAAATTCCAAAATGCCCAAAAGAGAAACATATGGCAAAAATAGTGATGTTACAATCAGTGCAACCCCCAACCAAGGGAATTGTTTATTGGCAGACATATTTACTCCACAAAACGTTAGTATTTAGGGGATATCCAGGATATTTGGCATATGAACTCCTGCCTATATACAAGAGGGGCCTCGTAGTCCTATGCGAAATCAAGGGTAGATTTGTAAAGGAGAGACAGCAAACTCTTGTGTTCTACTCAAAGCCTCTTCATGCACAAATTGATTGAAATATAAGAGCCCATTTATCAGTTTTTATGGAGGAGAATGGTGATGATGCGACATCATATTGGAAAGAAATCGAGCATCGTGCTCTACCTAGTTTAATCGAGTGTGCAAATACAAATTATCGATTAAATCTGAAATCAGATGATTTAAAATTAGAATTTTCAATAAAGTATGTATGGAGTCGTTCATTTGGAAATGGGAAAATTAGGTTTGGAGTGCCATATGAGCGTGCCCTTGAGTATAGTATGTTCAACGGTGATCCAGATCTAGAAATACCCCCTCACTTAAGCAGAAATAGGCAATTCCAAGCATGGTGGGTGGCAGCTCACGAATTAGCACATGAAATTGTCGATATGATTCAGAGGAAAACCAGTTCCATATCTCAACCAATAATTCCGAATGCATTGATCAAATTTGATTTGGATTTCATTCGAGATCATGGAACAGATGTTTTAGTTGACTTACTAGAGAATCAAGCATGGTGGAAAGAAAGTCAAATGAAGGATCAGTATCATTTGTCTTACGATGATAAAACCTTCAAACATGGGGTCTTTTACCAACACATATATCGTACTCTCCGCAGAGATGTGGTTAACCCAAAATTTGGGATTGAGGTGGATGATTGGAAGCAAAAAAGTAAACCGAAGATAAGGTACGTAAAGAGTGGCTGGAACGGCAATAAAAGGCGAAGTATCCGAATCACTGGACCAATACTCATATAATTTAACAATTAATTCGTTATAGTCGAATGTACTATCAAGAACTCAGAATCGTGAATCTGTATTGATATATTGGATAGTTTAACAACGAATGTTACCCAAATCTCTTTGGTGAGGTGCAATCATTACAACTCATGAAGGGACGCGCATTGCTGCTTGTACTGCTGTTGCTGGGTTCATTTCCGGCGTTTCAGGGCAATGCAGGCTCTACTACTCATTTCGGTAATTCAGCCTCGCAGGTCTCTATTCTACTGGATTTCAATGGACCTGGATATGACTCTAGTACCAACATCAGCATCGGTGCTAGTTCGGTAATCACTACTGCAGCACTCGACATCAGAGGTCTTGCCAATTCAAGCGGTGAAAGGCCCGAATCCATCGGGCTAGACATTGGAGATGACGGTGATATGGATTGGTTTTGGGGCGGTCCTGGGAATGGCACCTATGGACATCTGGATGAATTTTCAAACGGATATCAGCGAGCCGGACTGAACATGTCCACCGGCAATAATTCTAGTTATCATCTCCGTCTGCCAATCAATGCCACGATAACCTCTGCGTCAATGCAGTTTTCGACACTAAGCGAACTGACGATATCTGGTAGTGATGTACGCGACTCCTACTTGCATCAACCGCACCCAAACTATGGTAACACGACTCACGCAGATTGCAACTACGGTAATCAAAGCGCCACCCACGTTGGTAAAACAGAGTGGGTAAATTGGCATATTTATCGAGGTGTATACTGGTTCGATCTGGGCTTATTACCTGGAGCAACAGTTCTAGATGCCAACCTCTCATTCTACGTTCAAGATGCAGTAAATCGGGCTTCGACCACAACTCCTGTGAGCACTCAGCACACCTACTCAGTACATCCTTTACTGAAACATTGGGAGGAAGGTCTTGAGAGTAATTCACAGGTATCACAAGCTGCAGGCGTAACCTGGAATAAAGCGATCGACAACCTCACAGGCAGCGATTCTTCTTGGTCGTCCGCAGGTGCCTCTGGCACAACCGACCGAGATGTTGCAGTTGCAAGTGTAACTGATAGTCCTGCAAATCTCGAGTACAACTGGCTCGACTTCAATAATCAAAACTTGACAGATTTGGTACAGAATTGGGTTGATGGCAATGTTACCAATAATGGACTTATTCTCATTGGTGATGAAAATACAAACAAGCCAGATGGATCTAGATTGACCATCACATCAAGAGATAACGCCACACATGGACCGAAATTGGTAGTTGTATTCGAGGGTAGCGATGATGTAACGGCCGCCCTTGATGTTGGCGCAGATGGTAATTGGGAGTGGAATCATAGCGGAAATCTCAGCAATGCATCGTCAGTTCCCGATTTTTCTGCCTCTCTGAATTCATATCTTGGCAATGCAACTCCAAGTTTCACCGATGCGTGGGGTAATGAATTCGTAGACATTCCGCTTAAAGTAAGCGCAAATGCAACATTGGTTCTCGATGGGATTGACATTGAATATGACTGGACTGCTGCAGTTGGAGCATCGCCTCATTCAGACCTGCTTAGTGAATTGAATCAACATGCTTCTAATCTCACACCAGATGCTGCTGGCAATGTTAGTATCATCATTAATGTCAGTTCAGGTAGTGCCGGAAAGGTGGAATTACTCAACCTATGGTTGGGGCAGGGTGATCGTCCACCTTCCATCACAGCAGTTACACTGCCTGGAGAGACTATTGTCCCCGATGGTCAATCTCGGGCTTTGAGCATCGATGTCACCTCATACCAAGGTGTATCGAATTTATCATGGCTTGCTATGATTCCACAACTACAGAACATTTCCAGTCAACCCACACTATTCCATTCTTTTGAAAATGACACTACATGGGTCGATGACCCTGCTGGACTTGTTAGCAATATCAGTGGTTCGTGGATGGCATTGAACAATCAGAGTGGTATCATGACGTGGGATCTCACAGCCAGTTGGTCATGGTTGCCTGAGTTAGATGTTGTTTGGGAGGTTCAGGCGAAGACCATTGATTTACTCCACACAAGTAGGCTTTCAAGCCAGACTACAGATCATGAACGCAGAGTGGAAATTACCAGTTTTACAGCCTGGGACATGAGTGAACCGACTGAGGGCAGTCCGCAGATTTATGCTGATGAATGGGTCGCAGGTGGTGATTTATTACGCATAGGAGGTTCTGTACGATTCCTCGATCTAACCAGTCACCCACTCCCAGGTGATGTTCTCATCGAACTAGTTGACATGAGTGCGAATTCAACAGTAGATTCCAATGGTATTTACTCAATCGAGGTGTTTGCTCCACAGGATAGTCACTATGACGGATTTACCATTGCAGCCCATATTTTAGGACCATATGATTCAACTGAGCCAGGACTTGCATCACTTACTTTCAACATTGATGCGACGAAGCCAGGTTTCCAAGCAAATGCGCCTCTTGGTGAAAGAATCCTACCCTCTTACCAGCAATTGTTCAATGTGACTATCACCGACGGTACCGATAGCGATGGGCTTGACATCGGCAGTCTACGTCTGAGGTGGTGGGTCGAAGATCTGCACGATAATGGCGATGGTATTCCTCAACTAGAGGAATATGGTCAGAAGCAACTTCTCAGGGAAGGGGAGAGTGATTTTTTCCACGCACAATATGATGATACATACAATTCACACGGCCAGCAGGTATCTCTGTTCATTGAGGGCTTTGACAAGGCCGGTAATGCAATCTTGAGTGGCTCTGGATTTGAAGCAGATTTAGTCCATTACATTTCATTAGTTCCTTCTCCAACCGAGGTAGTATCCGTCAATATGGATTTCCCAGGTGGTAACACACTTACACCTGCCCACCCAGGATGGCTAAACATCAGCATTAGAGATGTAAACGGCCTAGATGATATCGAAGGCATCATCATCGATCTTGGTCTAGGTAATACACTGTCCTACGATAAAGATGGGTCGTTTGAGTCGAGTAATTCATTGCTTGAGATTTCAGAATTTAGATTAGAAACCCAAGGAGATGAAATTACTCTCAACCTTTCATTCACTGCATCTCCGATATTTGATGATATGGCTACAGATGAGATGGGAATTACAATCAATATCAGTGATTCATCGGGCGACCATGTCTTTGACACTGAACTCTACTGGCGCTTTAATGCCGACATCATGCTAGTAGAATCTTCAATGAGAACCATGGGTGCTGAATCAGGTCTACTTGTGTATGATGATTATGTCACACTCGGCCAGAGACTGATGGTAGAGGGCAGAGTACGTTATGTCGCTGCAGACCTAGTGCCAGCTTCAGGTTCATATTCGGTAATGCTAGAATCCCCTCTCGATCTTCCTCTCTTGGTGGCGACTGATGCCGATGGCAGGTTTGAAGGTACGATGGATGCCCTTGGCAGTGGATTGTACCGCGTGGTCATCCAGGTCAATGGAGGGATAGGCTCTGCGAATCCAAGTCCTGAACCGATTCGTTTGCAGATTGATGATGAAGCACCTTTGATAGTAGGTTACGAGCCGACGATGATATCTACTAATTCAACTGAAATCCAGTTGCAATTTGATATTCAAGAAGCGGATTCTGGACTGTCGGAGCAAGGAATTCTGGTTCAATGTATCCAGACTAATGGCCTTCAATCATTTGGAGACATGATAGAGGGAACTGCTACCATAATCATTCCAGGTGAAGTCAGCCGGTATCTTGTGAACCTAAGTTCACAGCCTATTCAAGGTGAAAACCTCGATTGCTGGTTTGATGTTACTGATTTGGCTGGAAATAATTTGACAGGTGAAGGTTCAGCCAAGACTTGGCCACTTCGATTCCAAGTAATCGAGACTAGGCCCGACATCAGTGCTGAACGGATTACTATGCCGGATTATTCACCTGTCATCGGCCAGATGACTACCGTCAGTATTGATATTTTTAACATCGGTGCCCACGATTCTACCGCATTCAACATCACTTTGCAGACTCACATTCTTAACAAGGATAGAATCATCATCAAAGAAGTTGAAACAATCCAAATATCAATGCTGAACGGTGAGATGATGACAGTGAACTTTGAATGGATGCCTGACTGGGAAGGTGAACTAGACCTAGTAGTGCTAATAGATTCGAGTCAAGTTATTGACGAGTCCGATGAGGGCAACACCATTTCGTTGAATGTTAAGATCGAGCCCGTTCCAGAACCTGAGGGATTCTTTGGATCTCAATCGTTGATGACATTTTTCGGGATGGGACTGATTGGCGTTATTTGCATTGGAATGCTATTCTTTGCGACGCGCCGAGTCGCCGAAGGTGAGGATTCAAAGTGGCTTGAAGAAGAAGAAGAAGAAGAAGAAGATGATGAAGATTAATTCTATGTAAGAATTAGAGAAAGTCTAACTCTGGAGCTGCAGGGACATTTGCATATGGCTCTGGTAATTTGAAATTAGGAGGAAGTGGTGGCATAGTTGGTGGTCTCCTACGTTGAAGCAGAAGAACTCCTAGCAGAATAGCGACAAGGATGCCCAAACCAATAATGATCAAGGATGTATTGGTGAGTGGAATCGACAACCCTTTATCCTCTTCAGGAAGTTGAACATTGTAAACTATAGACCAGTTAACAGAAAGAGATCCCCTCCCATCATCGAGGAAAAGTATAATCTCATAAGGTTCACTTAAACCAGATTTCTCACAGAGTTCTATCGTTAAAGTTTGATTACCGTTAACGCAATCATGTGTAGTTTCAAAGAATGTCATATTGGTACTGATAATTTGCCCATTTCGCCACCAAGTGATACTGAGATTCAAGTTCGTCATTTGTTCTTCTGTTAGGTTTAGATCAATTGAAAGATATAATTCATCAGTTGAAGCATTAAGGACAATACTTTGGTTGCTTGGATTTTGTATTAGGTGATTCATTCTGTTCACACCTTCATCTATTATTTCATCACAATCATCATCCAGTCCATTCCAGCGTTCTGGTTTATCAGGGGCAATATTTGAATTGTTATCATCGCAATCATTGAACCAACGATAACCGTCGTTATCATTATCCAAATCAGCGACGAGTGGATTGGTCATCGTCACCATGACTTCAACTCCATCATCTAATCCATCCCCGTCAGAATCGGCATCATAAGGGTCGGTACTGAGATTGGTAAATTCCTCATAATCAAGTAAGTCATCTCCATCAGCATCGGTTGAGTAGAATGTTTCATCTATCAAATCATTACAATTGTTATCAATACCATCAAGGGTTTCATTGATGGATGGATTGCGTAATGAATTGTTATCATCACAATCTTGGAACCAATAATAACTATCTGCATCGCTATCATTATCGGCAATAAGCGGGTTTGTGAGATGAATGAATATCTCTGCATCATCTCGTAAATAGTCGCCATCGGTATCATAGAGGATGATGCTAGTTCCGTAAATATGATATTCCATGTAATCGGACAACGTATCACCATCTGTATCGGATTGATTGAATCCTTCATCCCATTGACCATTGCAATTATCGTCTAATCCGTTCAAGAGTTCAGTAGCACCTGGATAAATCAGAGGATTAGTATCATTACAATCATCAAACCAGTAAAAGCCATCTTGGTCGCTATTTGGGTCATAGACCAAAGGATCGCTTTGGTATTGGAGTACTTCTTCACCATCTTCTAAACCATCACCATCAGTATCTCTCACAAGTGGGTTTGTACCATTGACCAAGACTTCCACGCCATCATCTAGGCCATCACCATCAGTATCTCCCACAAGTGGGTTTGTACCATTGACCAAGACCTCCACGCCATCGGAAAGAAGATCATCATCTGAATCTGAATCTAAGGGATCTGTGAAATTAACGAGAACTTCAACCCCATCGTTTAACCCATCTCCATCAGTATCTTCGCTATTTGGATCAGTTGATGAATTCATTACTTCAAAACCATCTAGAAGTTGGTCATCATCGCTGTCAGGGTCATTAGGGTCAGTCATGTAGACATCCGTTTCGTTTCTATCAGTGAGTAAATCCCCATCTGAATCAATATCTCTCTCAGTACCGTAAAGCACTAAGCCCCATTCATTCAAAGTACCGACATCGTTGTTACCTTGGTCTTCCAAACTCAAGATCCATTCTCCACGACTCTCTTCACCCCAATGTTGAACGGTTGAAAAACGCCAGTCTGCATAATTATTATTGGCATCTTCATGCTTTTCAGAGAGAACACTTTGCATGCCTGATGGCGAGGTGAGAATTATTTCTAAATCACCTCTATAGGTGTGATCAATATCAACAAAAATATCGATGTTTTCTAGATGAAGTGGGTCTGTGATGTTGACCGAAACGTTGACTGGATAGCCAGAATTATCTGGAACATCTAGGTCAACGGTTTGCATTCCAGACGAAGTGTTGACTTCGCCATCAACCACTGTCCATTGCGCTGCAAGTGCTACAGCTGCAGATGCATCCACCACACCGAATCCATACTTGTGACTGACGAGATGTCCATTTCCGTTGGTAGTCCATGATGAATCACTTGCATCATTTTTACGAGATGTTTCAACTAGCACATGTTGTACATCTCGCCAGGAAAGATTCGGATTTGCTTCAAGCATCAGTGCAATGACGCCAGATACGAGTGGAGTAGCCGATGATGTTCCACCAAAGGAATCTGTATAATCTGTAGATGAATAGCCACCTGAACCTTCAATATCAGTTGTTGTGATTTCTTCACCATCACCATTAGAGGGGGCAGCCACAAGGATGTTAGCACCTGGTTCAGCGTAATACGATTGTTCACCTTTGTAGGTTACAGCAGTGACAGCAATTGTATAGCGGAGGTTAGCGTATCCATCGTAATTAGAATCGTCATCATCGGTCAAACCATTTCCAGCAGCCCATGTGATGATACTTCCCAATCCACCACGCCCACTTTGAGCACCAGCTTCCATAGCAGCCAACATCAATGGTTCTGGGCCTTTCAATGTCATACCGTTATCACTAGGACCCCAAGAGTTTGAATAGATATCAATCAATTGACTTTCGTGGCTCAATGCATTTGCTTCCCGGATATCTGTAGTACTGCATGAAATCAATTGCAATCCTGCTAATCCTGCTTGAGGAGCTGCACCTGAGACTCCTAAACTATTGTTACCAACTGCAGCAGCGACACCTGCAGCTGCTGTTCCATGCGCATTTGAGGACGAAGGAGTGGGATCATTATCATCACCACAGAAATCATAATCCAATGATGATTTATAGAAATCATCTAAGTCAGGATGGTTCCAATCTAATCCGTCATCAACGATTCCTATGACAACACCTGCTCCCTGGTAAGTATTCCATGCACCGCTCAAATTGGCATCCTCCCCCACTGTCCCACCTGATTGGCCAGTATTTTCTAGGTGCCATTGGTCTGAAAACTTCGGATCATTTGGCGTCCAGCGTGGTATTTGCTGATATTCTACTAATGGATAGGCTGCCTCAATGATTCCTTCTTCTTGCATTCCCTCAACTATGTATTTACCATTGGTCCCGAGTTCCATCAGCCATGCACCTTCAAGTTGTGGTAATTCCAAACCAACAGGAATACGGCCAATAGCGACCCATGAAGTTACGTTTGAGAGTGTCTCATCAGTATATTGTGATAAATCACTAACTCGGGCTAGTGACGCTTGTACTGCTTGTGAGTAAGTTGAAACAATTGAAACATCATTGTTCTGTGCTGCAGAAATCTTGACATCAACTTGCGAAGAAAGTGTATTATCTTCACTTTGAAGGCTGCTTTCAAGAGGAAATACTGATAGACAAAGGAGCAGGACCAACACGATTGCCTGCGACTTCATGCTTGGCCCTATTCAAGGTCCCTCATATTGCTAACGGTGGGATATGCAGGTATTTCATAAGAACAACAAATTATTATTGAAACATATCCCTCTATAATCATTCTAATCGAATACAGTATCAGCAGAGATGATGTATACAACGGGGATTCAGTTCCCTAGTACAGTCGCTACCCATCCGAATAGATTTGTTCTGTTCAATCGCAGCAATTCTTTTCGATGCTGTCTTGAGCACAGAAACAGGTCTTTGCTGGTACTATGTCAGCACGAGAACTACGCTCCTTGAACAATGCAGTGACTTTTGCAAGTTCATCAGGAGCATCACCGCGTGCTTCAAGACAAAGTTTGAGTCCTAAGAGGCCCCACATGTTGTCCTTCCAAAGTTTGATGTCAGCACGGTAGACTGCTTCTGCTTCTTCGATTTCGCCTTGTTCGTGGAGAAGAGCGCCTAGAATGTGGCGTATAGGTTGCATTTGACCCCAAGGTTCGTTGTAAGCAAGGTTGAGAGAAAGGTCGACACCACGACGTAGATGGTCAAAAGCAGCAGTAAAGTCAGATGCTTCACCTCGAGCCTTGGCCTGGAACTGTCTTCGGTATTCTATTTCACCAGCGAGGACTGCGGCATTGACCAAAAGGATACATGGACCATCACTTGGGTCTTGGTACATCAAATTGTTATGCAGTACTCTTCCAGCAAGTGCTGGGTTTTGAATCGCTTCATTGAAGAGAACTTGTTCTGCTTCTGCCTCAACAACCATGCCCTTTGAGGCATAAGCTACACCACGAGCGTAGTGTTGTGTTGCGATGGTGGATGGGAATACATCCTTGTCAGAATACATTGGTTCAGCAATGATTTCATCCCACTTACCGAATCTGATCATCACATGCCAAGGCATAGTGACGTATGATTCTAGGAAGATTGCGCCCATTGGGATGATACCAGCAAGCATGAATTGAACGCCTGAGTTTTCGTCTCCAGCAGGAAGTGTGTCGACTGCCTTTCGTGCATACTTGAGGGCTGTTTCATATTGTCCTTCAAACATAGCGCACCAGACCACGAAGTGGTGGTTGTGCATTCGATAGAACTTGTAAAACTGAGAATCATTACCAGTGAGTTCGACATATTTGTCATCTGCTTCTACTGCAGCAATGTTACATTCAATCGCTTCCTTCCATTGTCCAACCCACGCATCAATGTGAGAAGGCATGTGCACAAGGTGACCCATACCTGGCATGACTGTGCGTAGAACATCAGCCGCTGGCAATGCCCGCTCAGGGAACGGAGAAAGTTCGAGAGCGTGGCAGTACAAGTGGCACATTGCAACGTGTTGCTTGGCCCCTTCGATGTTTTCAAATGCATCTTCCATTACTTTGACCAACAACAATGTATTGTCGTCAGCGGGAGTGATTTCACCGGTGGAGACATTCTTGTCCCATAGTTGCCAAGCTTTCAGATTCATGAGAGCCTCTACGTAAATTGCAGCAACATCCAAGTTCCCACTGTATTTTCGATAAAGAGGTTCCATTGCTTCTGCGAATGCAACATTCAGTTCAGGGTCGTTACCCATGTTGAGGACCGTAGGGTCTGCTGCATCGCGTGCTTCTGCAGAATGGCGTTGTGCCAATGCATCGATGAGATCTTGCTCAAGTTCGGTACAACCTGCTTTGAGAGAAACCGCTTGTTGAATAGAATCGTGTCCAGAGCCAAGCCCTGGGCTCCAGTTATAGTTGGATGAGACACAGTATGAAATTCCCCACCATGCCATAGCACACGTAGGGTCGAGTTCGGTAACTTTGCTGAAACATGCAATCGCTTGTTCATGGTTGTAGTTCAACATATGGCCGAATCCTTCAACAAACATTTTGCGAGCATCATCATTTGCGCATGTAATGGTTGTTGCGAAGGTGTAGTTAGAGGCAATACCGAAATCGTAATCTGTTGGTGCAAGATACATGCCCATATGAGGGGTCATTGGGATTTAATTGAATCGGAGTTCCTTAAAACAGAACAATTCGGATAAGTTGTAAGGGCTTATCAGAAACCCGTTTGTATTTTATTTTCCGATACAAGGAGATTCAGTGGTCGCTACGGACGCAAAAGGCGTCTCACGAAGGGTGTTGCAAGGTAGTCTGGGCGAGAATAGTAATCGGCTTATGGTGTGGCAATTCCAAAGAATTCAAGTGGACCTAGAGCGAATTTAACAAAACTCCACAATCCATCCGGATCAATAATCCCCCATACTGCAAGTGCTGCAAATACATAGGGCAGTAAGACGGTAAACCAGAATGTTTTAGGAAATTCTTCCTTTGTTTTCCAACCTTTCTGCTTAACAAAAACTCCTCCATGATAGAGGTTATATGTTGACCAGCCAAAAAGGCATAATGCTACAGGTAAGCCGAGTATAAGTTGTAACATCATCTCTACTATCACCCGTTAGGTAATATTCAAGCCTGGAATGTAGGATAATACTGTCTTGTATATGCCAATGCATCTGCAGCTGGATATCCTTGAGCGACTAAGCCATTGTAATAATCACGTGCAGGATCTGGTTGTACAACTGGTTGAGGTTGAGCAACTACTGCTGGCGCTGTAGCAACCGGTGCAACATACTGTTGTGCAACCGCTTGAGTTGGCTGTGCAGAGAAATCAGGCATTGCAACTGCTTGAGTTGGCTGAGCACCCATATTAGGCATCTCTGGCATAGGTGAGCCTGCAGTCCAAGATTTGTCTTGACCGTCTTCTGGCTTGCTTCTAAGCATAACAAAGGCGACCACACCAATAATGATGAGTACTGTAGCAATTCCACCAACAATAACAGTTGAAGAAATTGAGGATGATGAACTTCCACCTTTAGATTCTTCCTTTATCCATCGAGTAGCATCATCAGGATAAGCATCTGCTCCCTCTTCAATAGTCCAACCTTCACTTGGGTTTGACCATCCATCACCATCTACATCCAAGCAGCCAATTCGGTCATTGGTTGAATTACCATAGATATTAGGGCAAGCATCTGCACCCATTTCAACAGTCCAATCTGTATCAGGATCAGAGAGGTAGTCTCCATCTGAATCTGGACAGCCGGAACGATCTGTTTCCGACATACCAAATACATCAGGACAGTTATCGCCCTTGGTTCCTTCTGCGTTATCACCAAATGTATCTGAATCTGAATCTGCCCATTGTGTTGGGTCATTGACGAAAATTACTGCATCTGCTCCTTGTGCTGGACTCCAATCGAAGTTAGGGTCTGAACGTCCATCTCCATCTGAATCCAAGCAACCAAAGCGATCTACTGTTGAATTTCCGAATTCAGAAGGACAAGCATCAGGCTCATTACCTTCAGCATTCTCACCAAATCCATCACCATCGGAATCAATCCATTGTGTACTTTCTTGTGGTAGATCATCAATCATATCAGCCCAACCATCTCCATCAGAATCTTGGCAACCGAGGAATCCTCCTTCAGTTGAAGTTCCAGAAAGAATAGGGCAATAATCCTGCCCAGTTGCATCTGCATGATATTGACCTGGCCAAGATGGGTTTCTATCATCCCAACTCATATTTGCCCAGTTATCACCAAATCCATCTTCATCATAATCCGACCATTGGGCTGGGTCATTAGAAAATGCATCAGCGCCGTCTTCTGCGGTCCAAGATGTGTCTGCATCTGAATATCCATCTTCATCTGCATCAAAGCATCCTAAGCGGTCTTCAGTTGATGTACCAGCCATGCTTGGGCAATCATCAGCATTCACACCTTGTGGATTATCTCCAAATTCATCTCCATCTGCATCAGCCCATTGAGAGATTTCAGTAGGGAATGCATCATCGACATCAGCCCAACCATCGGCATCCGTATCTAAACAAGCATTCTTTCCACCTAGTGTAGAGTTACCTGCTTGTGTAGGACAGTCATCGAATAAGTCTGACCACCCGTCACCATCTTGGTCAACACAGCCTTGTTGTCCAAGAGTTGAGTTTCCTGCTACAGTTGGACAATCATCCAATACATCGTCAACTGAGTCAGCATCGTCATCTAAATCTTCATCACTGTCACGGCAACCATCACCATCTATATCTGTTGCTTGATCGGAAACCCAGGTAGGTCTAGGAGGATTATATCCTGTCCATGGACATAAGTCATTTACATCCTCAATGAGATCATTATCATCATCCAAGTCTTCATCACTGTCACGGCATCCATCATTATCCCAATCAGTTGAAGCGGATGGGTTGGTAGTATCTTGAGAGCTAGTCCAATTATATGCACCACCACGGGCACAATTATCAGGGAAATTATCAGTCAAACCGTCATTATCATCATCTGAATCACATTCATCACCTTCACTATCAAAATCGGTATTTGCTTGTGTAGGGTTTGAATCGGAAGGACAATTGTCATTGATATCAGGAATACCATCATTATCCATGTCCTGCTTTGTTGCAGGATCAAATGCCCAAAGGAATACATCGTAACTTCCAGATGTAGTTACTGAAAATGTTCCCTTGGTTACTGTTCCTGAAAATCCACCAGCAACAGTAACTATATCTGACATATTGACACTAATTCCACTTGCGACTTCATCCATTGAACCTCCAGAAATATCCAACCATGACCAAGCACCGGTGGAATCTATTCCGCCTATCAAAATCTCATTATTTCCTACTGGTGATGCAGTGTTGCTACCTGCACTGAAAGAACTGGTAATTGTTGCAGAAACAACAATTTCTCCAGTCGATAATAAAGCAACACCTGAGAATGAATCATTATTCGAACTTCCTCCAGATGTAGCCCAACCATTACCGCTTGCTGAATCCATTATTAAGAAGGCATCTCTATTTCCTTGACTTGCAGAAAGTGACCAGCCTTGACCTTGGAGAGTTCCACCAAATCCACCGACATAGTACATATTACCATTCATATCTTCTGTAATACCAGTGAGAATTACAACCTCATTTGGCACACCATACCCAACCAATGTCACTATTGCACCATTAGTATCGAGTTCTAAGAGAAACGAATCTGCAACTCCCACATTTGCATATAATTGTTGACCGAATGTAATTGCGTTTTGATTGAGTCCAGCCAAGATGATCTCACCGGTCATTGATGTATGTAAATCTAAGACACCCGTATTTCCACTAGCACCACTAACGACCCAGATTAATTGCCCATTATTGCCGTCATATTTTGCTACGTAAAGAGTTGGAGCAACTGCGTTGATACTCGTTCCTCCAAAATCAGTATTACCATCAAATTGTCCAGCAATAATAATATCACCATTCATATCTAGTTCTACTGCATCTACAGAACTTGTATTGTTATTTGTTCCAGTTGTTGCGTGGGAATGAGCCCACATAAAGTTTCCAAACGGATCTGTTTTTGCTAAGTAGCCATCACCTGCTTGACTAGTTACTGTTTGGATTCCAAATTGTACTGAGCCGCTAAAGAATCCTCCGATTACAGCCTCACCGCCCATTCCAGCACCTACATCAGAAACAAATGAATATCCATTTGAGTGATCTCCTGTAGTGACCCAATTCCAACTACCTGTATCTGAAACTGAAGCTAAGAAAAATTCACAATACCGACCGAGTATTTGAGCACAAGATGCGTGATATGGACTAGTAGGGCTGATAGTTGATTGACCAAATGTTGCAGCATTACCAAATTCACCTGCAACAATATTACCGTCACCAAACCCTGCCATAACTGAAGCATATTCAAAACCACTACCGCCTGCATCGGCTAAGAAATGATTTGCTGTTGCCCGACCAGAGACGGACAATAAATCAAGTTGTTCCAATTGTTCCGATTCTTCTTCAGCAACATTCTCATTATACAACAAAATTGGAGTAAGTACTGAAAATAATAGAATCACGATTATACTGCGGGCAATTACACTCTGAGAAAGACTGCGCATAGATATCCGGTCATACCAATAGAACATCAATCCTTGCATCAACAGTTTGCCTTGCTTTCGCTAAATATATTGAAAGTAATTAGGCAAATATTGCTCATTCGACGTTGCCATCGAGTGTTAACAAACTGCTATCGCCTGCATCTACAACACATATAGTTGAAACAGAAAACGGCTTACCACAAGCAACACCAAGTTCACGGTTTACTTGTGTAGTTCGGAATTTAGTAACCTCAGGATGTGATGCATGAAGAGCATCAACATATTCAGTCGGGCAGTTTGCTGCAAGAATAATCAACTTTGCTTCACCGCGTGTACAAGCATCAATGGTTTGACGTTGTCCAAACAGTAGTTTTCCAGTTGTATTTGCATTTTTTAATTGTCGGCTTAGATCCATTATATTATTCCTCCATTCTCCACATTTGTTTCTCATGGGGTGGAAATTCATTCAGGGATGTAGAACAGTTCTACACTACCAGTACCAAGTGAAATTGGCTGACCTACGATAATGTTCTCTGCAACACCAGTTAGGTAATCCTTCTCACCGATAATACCTGCCTTGAGCAAGTGATTAACAGTAACTTCGAACGCAGCACGAGCAAGTATACTATGCTTTGAACCGGATACACCATGGCGACCAATTGCACGAACTTCACCTTCTGAAGTCATTACATCTGCAACCATCAGTAAGTGACGTACATCGACTTCAAGACGAGCACCGTCAAGTGTGCTTTGCAATTCGTTAATAATCGCTTGTCGAGCTGCCTCAATACCAAGATAATTGTAAACTTCAAGAATGTTGTTGGTATAGGTACGAGAGCGATCTATTGTTTCAAGTTCGCTTACACGTTGAAGGTTTGAACCGATTGTAGAAAGATAATACTCTCCTGTTTTATCATCCAATTGTACATTTGCACGAAGGACATTTGGAATACCCTTCAAACGCATATCTCTAATCTTCTCTTCTAATTGAAGGAGCATTGTATAGGATGGCGGGTTATCAGCAAGTTCTGCCAAATCTTCCGCACTATGGATTCCTGGAATCAATGTTAAAGTGGAAGGTTTCTTTTCCTTATCCGCTTGAACATAAAGCCTTGTAGCTCTTTCTAGTTTATCCTTAACTTCCAACTCAGTCATTCCCTTTTGCTTGAGCATGCCCTTGTTCAATTTCAAAACTAATCTCCTTTGAGCAACGTCTGTTTCAAGAGAAGCAATGTTTACAGTAGTAGTTACTTCAATACCAGCAGCTAATTTCTTCGCTTCTTCTGCAGAGTTTTTCTTATCTCCTGTTAAACGAATTGTCATTGTTGGTGTTTGTGGAACCTTTCGTGCATCGACCACTTCAATAATACGTGGAAGACCCATTGTAACGTTAATTGTAGCAACTCCCGCATAGTGGAAAGTACGCAGAGTCATCTGAGTACCTGGTTCACCAATTGATTGCGCTGTAATAATACCTGCAGCTTCAAAGGGGTCAATACTAGCTCGCTCAAGTGCTTCAATAGAACCTGCAATAACTTTCTTTGCCTGTGGCTTAGTTAACTTTTTCATATCTCTATCATGAATTGCTTGGGTTAAGTCATGAATAATTCGGTCATTAAAACGGTCACTACCTGCTGCTTTAATTGCAACTTCTAAGGCTTTGAAAACTGGGTCTTCGGATAATGTGTCTTCTAATGAAAGTAATTTTTTATCTTCCTCATAAGTTTCCAAATCAGCCGCTATCTTAATCGTAGAACGTTTCTTAGCCTTCTTCAGTTTGACATTTGTCACTGGACCAGTAGATTCGCTACCTTGATCTTGTCCTTTCTTGGTCGCACCAATAATGATTGCATGAATTGTATCACCGGTTTCAGAATCAGTTTCACAGATTTGAGCAATTTGTTGCGAAGTCAAAATTTTGACATCGTCCCATTTCTTGTCATCCGCTAGAACGTGTGCATAGTTATCTGCAATACCCAAATCCATTAACTTCTTCTTGGTTGCACTCTTTACTACCATCAGTTCTCACCTCCATCATACTCAGATGCATCTTCCCATGCACCAAGATCATCTTCTGCTACTTCATGTTCAAAGGACTCTCTCTCAACGAGAGTTTTTCCTTCAGTTCCCAGTGCATCATCAACAATTACATCGATGTTGAACGCAGAGCCGTGAACACCTCTTGAAGGATCAATACCATCTTCACCATATGAGAATTGAATAATACGATTTGCAGTATTACGAACAGAGAACATATTGTCGCTGGTAACCTTCAAGTCATCCATTGCGTTAATCAAACGGCGTTGCATATATCCAGACTTAGATGTACGAACCGCTGTATCTACCAGAGATTCACGACCGGAAACAGAGAGCATGAAAAACTCCGTTGGCCTTAATCCACGCTTGAAAGAAGAATCGATGAAACCTCTTTCACTAGCACCTCGACCTCCACGTTGGAAGTGAGGAAGGACACGGTCTAGGTATCCACGCTCTAGACGCTTACCACGAACCTTTGCTTGACCGATAGAACCTGCCATCATTGTCAAGTTGTCCATAGAACCACGAGCACCAGAAATAGCCATGTTAACCGCAGCATTTGTAGAACCGGATTGGTTTAACTCATCCTTTGCAATATCTCCAGCAGTCTGCTTACCTTCATCCAACATTACCATGATATTCTCTTCCAGAGTTTCACGTGTTGTACGACCAGGTCTGGTTTCGTAATGCTTTCCATCCTTACCAAACTTTTCAAGTTCTGCGTTGACTAATTGACGTGCATCTTCATTTGCTTGCTCAATACCACTTAATGCCTCAGCACTCAAATCTTCATCGTCAATACCTGTTGTAAATCCAAGAGATGTACAAGCTGCAATTGTTAAGCGAGTGAATTCGTCCAAGAATTTAGCACCTAATTCAGGTCCCTTTGTTTGAACAATTTGGTCCAGTAGACGTCCGTCTTCCGCACCGATAGCACGCTTATCCAGAGTTCCAGTAACATTTCCATCTTTAATTACAACATCATCATTAGAACGACTACGGAATCGAATATTGATGTCATCTGGAATAATCAATGAAATTAGATCTGTTCCACGGAAAGCATCATTACCATTTTCATCCTTAACAATTTCAGGTAGTTCTCCTGTCCAATCAATATTACCGAGCATCTCAAGTCCATGCTTAAAGGAAATCAGAGTTCCTGGGCGTGTCAATAGATAAGCACCGGAAATGTGATCGTGTATTCCACCGATAACAGCTCCACCATAACGAGGTGTTAGGATGTGCTCTTGTACTCTCATCAAAATATTAGCTTCTGCACGAGCCTCTTCAGATTGGATAATATGTAAGTTCATTTCGTCACCATCAAAATCAGCGTTATATGGTGTACAAACCGCTAAGTTGAAACGGAAAGTATGACCTTCCATTACACGAACTTCGTGTACCATCATAGACATTCTGTGAAGTGAAGGTTGACGGTTGAAAATTACCACATCGCCATCAACTAAGTGACGTTCAACCAAAAGACCAGGCTTAGGGTTACCGTTTCTATCAACGGTTGACAAACGATCTTCAACAAAGGTTCGGTCTCCCCATTCATCTTCAGGACTTCCACAGTGTGGACAAGAAATGCTTAGGGTATCTGGAATCGGTTCAGGATGTACCTTATCCGATTGTGCCAATTCCCACTTCCATCGGTTGTGAAGAACTGCACGTGGGTCATCTTCTTCAAGAGGATATCCATCAATATCTTCGCCACGAAGGTTTGCGATAGTTGCTTCATCATCAACCACATATTTTTCTTCAGCGATTTCACCATCGATTCCAAGAGAGGTTTCCTTACGGATTACTAGACCTGGAAGGAAGTTAGGTGCATGAAGTACAGAATGGAGGTCAGGGCGCAGGGTGTTTTCTGCACCGCTCTCACGGCATTCTGGATTTCCACAGCGGTATCCTGCATTGATTAGGCGGCTGCGTTGATTGATACGAACACGACGACCGTCACCACGAATAATGTAGTTAACACCAGGATGTACATCAGGACCACGAAGAATCATATGTCGCATTTGTTCCTTGTTTCTTGAAGTTACACGGATTGGCACTGTTAATTCCTTAGCAGTTACTAATGGGACACCAACTTCGTTAACACTGAGGTATGGGTCTGGTGAAATTACTGAACGTGCACAGAAGTTAACACGCTTACCGGATAGGTTAGAACGGAATCGTCCTTCCTTACCCTTCAAACGCTGTGTTAGAGTCTTCAATGTACGACCTGAACGATGACGTGCAGGAGGAATTCCCGCTGTTTGGTTATCGAAATAGGTTGTAATATGGTATTGCAGAAGTTCCCACAAATCCTCAACGATCAGTTGCGGAGCACCAGTATCACGGTTCTCTCTTAGACGCTGATTGATTCTCAGTACATCGACTAACTTGTGCGTCAAATCGTCTTCTGAACGGTCACCACTATCCAAAGTAATGGATGGGCGAACGGTAATTGGAGGAACTGGTAGAGCCTTGAGAACTATCCATTCAGGACGGTTTAGCTTGTCCATACCAATGAAAATTAGGTGCTCGGAAGGAATACCACGAAGCCATTCTCTGACATCTCTTGGGTTGAGTTTCCTCTCTGTTTCCTTACCAGTACCTGCATTGTCAATTCTCTCTTTGAAAGTTGTTGGCTTGTCAAGCATAATCTTGCCTTGTAAGTCATCACAATGCATGCATTGCTTTCTCTTTACACCAGAAGTTACCTTCTCAACTTCCTTGATAATCTTTGTAAATTCAGTTGAACCAACACCGTGCTTGGTGATAATATCACGAATTCGGTTGCGGTAATAATCCTGTTCAGAATGCTCTACGTTGGTTGGAGATGTTCCTGCTTCATCGTGCAGTAAAATCTTGTTACAATTGTTACATGTAGACTTCAAAGCAGTCTTTATCAAGTTCACGAAACCAATGTGAATCACTGGTAATTCTAGTTGAATGTGTCCAAAGTGACCAGGGGATTCATCATACTTACAGTTGTCAGTTGGACAAAGTAATCCTGGTTCAATTACACCCATGTGTGGGTCCATCAAACCTTGTTTGTATGCGTGTCCATCATCCTTGTATGTATCAGCAGTTTTGACCTCAACAGAAGACATCTTGCGTATTTCATTCGGGTCCATTAGTCCGAAGCGAATCAATGAGATTCGCTTAGGTATCATTATACTATTTTGGCTCATCTTTGGTCCTCCAGTTCGAGACGCATGGCCACACCTAAACTCTTCATTTCGTCTAGTAGCAGCTTGAATGCATATGATGTTTGTACTTTGTAAACTTCAGCTCCATCACCATGTATAGGGCTGACGTATGTTCTACGTTTCGGATCGTACCAAGCGATGTGACCGGATTCGGCACATACGTACATCTCAATACCATCTGATTCATCGAGGAGACGGTCTTTGATAACCATTGAAGCACCATGTGCAATCAAACAATCACGTTCCATCTCACCAAATCGCAGACCTCCTTGACGAGCACGACCTTCGGTCGGCTGACGTGTTAGAATTTGAACACGGCCACGAGAACGTGCGTGTATCTTGGAAGATACAAGGTGGTGAAGGCGTTGGTAGAAAATACAACCTACGAAGATATCTGCAGGGTATTCTTCTCCTGTTTCTCCATTGATCATCAATTCACGGCCGGTGTGGTTTAGGCCATTACGGACTAATCCATCACGTAGGCTGGACTCTTTTTCTCCACGGAAAGCTGTACCGTCAACACGGCGACCTTCCATAGCA
>JAOMOG010000007.1 GCA_028353405.1 Candidatus Poseidoniaceae archaeon
GGAAGGATATCCTATCGCCAACTTGAGTCATGCAGTAAATAGCGTACTTTACGAATTACACAGAAGCCGCGTAATTGAAAACCAAGGCGGAGACCCAGCAATACCTAGTTTAGTCCCCCTGCAAAGAAATATCAATCCTCAACTAAGAGAGAAATTAAATCAAGCTATCGCAGAAATGGCAGAGTCGCTTTCAGGCGTAGAGGAACACGCCATTAGTTTCCAGCACACATTACAGCGTTCACTTATGCGCAGCATGCTAACCAACGATGAAGCAACCAGAATTCTTGGTGGTTTGATAGAGGCTACTACTGCTATTCAGCATCTTAAAGGAGATGAGAATTGGCAGAGAAAAAGACGCCGACGTATTGAATAATCATACTCTCCAACTTGCAACACTCTTAGGCGTTTCACGGCAATGCATGGCTATCAGTCTTAGCCGATTACCATATGAGGTAGTGATATGAGGTTCGATTTGTTCAAAGGCCCACTTTGCCAGATTCTCCGCAGTTGGAATGAATGGAACGATGACAGTTCTGTGTCCTTCTCCCATTAACGCGCAAGCAGCAAGCCCCTTCTCATCGCCAGAATATACTACAAATGCGTGATCTATTACATCATGGACATATTCTGTGAGTATTGCAGAGACATCAGAAAAATCAATTAGCATTCCCTCTTCAGAAACTCCACTTTCAGTAACAATATCTCCTTCTATTTCAGCCTCAAAACGATAACGGTGTCCGTGCATATGCCTACACTTACTTTTATGATTTGGAACTCTATGGCCAGTATCAGTTTCAATATATCTTCTAATTATGGTTGTCATGATCAAATCTCCTCAAAATCAATGGATGCTGAATTTATACAATATCGATCGCCACCAAATTGAGCTGGTCCATCATTGAAAACATGGCCAAGGTGGGCATCACATTTACTACACCTAACCTCAGTTCGTGAGGTTCCATGCGAGTTATCTTCTAATCTACTAATTGAAGCATCTTCCGATTCACTATGGAATGATGGCCATCCACATCCAGAGTCATACTTCATTTCAGAATTAAACAGAATGTGGCCGCAGCACAAACATGAGTATTGCCCATCACCTTTCTCATTCCAATAGATTCCACTAAATGCCGCTTCAGTACCACTTTTTCTAGTTACATAATATTGTAATTCAGTTAGTCGTTGTTTGTACTCCTCATCCTTATGTTTATACTCGATTTGAAGTGCATTTTGAAGCACATTACCCCAAGATTCAACATATTCTACAGGGTCTTTCCTACCAACTGCATGGAAAGCTAATATTCGCTCAATATCAGCACCACTAGTACCGCTTGCACGACCGAACTCATCAGGATCATAGGAAGTATTCGTATTAGCATAAATGGTTGAGAAATCTAATCCAAGTTTTGTTATTGCGATTTCAGCATCCCTCAATATTGACTCCTTATCACCATCTAAATACGGTAATTTAAATGAAACTTTGTCACTATCCCAGTTTCCTACTGCAAATGCATGACCAATTGCCTGATAGAACTCTGGCCTACAATCTGGATATATTTCATGGTCACCACTATGAACTCCCAAAGCGAGTTCAACATTACAACCATCCTTTAGCGCAATTGATAGAGCATAACCATACAGAATTGATGCAAATATAGCATTTCTATTGGGTACAACTGTTGACTTCATCGCATCTTCCTCATAATGCCCCTCCGGAACATCAGCCCCACCAACGATTAGGCTAGAGTGAAATAAGTTCATAGCGCTACTCAAATCTACTATTCTATGAATCACATGGAAGCCATTTTCAGCAAGATAAGCAATGTTTTGTTTGGCTCTTTCCAATTCAAGGGAATGCTTTTGCCCATATTCATATGATAAGCAATCCACTGTGTAGCCATCGGCTAGTAATCTCATCAACAAACTAGTTGAGTCCATTCCTCCACTAAATGCCATTACTGCTCTCATTTTTGAACCACCTCAATCAATACCCATCCATTTGTGAGTTTGAAGACTTAATCTCCAGGGAGAATTATCCTTTACAACTTTTTCAGTTAGAGCAAAATTCTTTCCATTCCATTCTACATCTTGTGAATGAATATAACATGGTTGTAAAAATAAATGCTCAAAACCATGCTTTAAATCATCATATAGCGATAAATCTTGACCAATATATACACACTTTAATTCATCTCCTGTTCGTTGCCTAATAGATACATTGGGATATTCCTGGTCCTTGGGAGAGATTGTTATCCAATCCAATAACCCCTCAGGAATTTCAATCGTACCGTTACTTTCGCAAGACAATTCATATCCACGTGCTTTGAGTAATCTGTGTAGTGGCCATAGATCGTTAAGCATCGGCTCACCACCAGTGAAAATAATTTTCTTGCAGTCGAATTTGAGAACTTCCCCCAAGATGTCAATTGCAGACATTGTTGTGAATGTTTCAAAATCAGTATCACACCATTCGCATTGTAAATTACATTTGCCAAAGCGAACAAACACATGTGGAATGCCACATTTTGCCCCTTCTCCTTGAATTGAGTGGAATATTTCTACTATTTTGTATTCCATCGCAAGGTCAGTAGGATTGTCAACAGCATTATTTCCTGCGATGCCACAATTCTCAAATGTTTCCTTCATGTTATTCGCCTCAGGTCCGTTTCAAAGAGGACGGTTGTGAATCAACTGCATTAATTCAGCTCTAGCCTCAGCCTTCTCAAAGAATACACCACGCATAGCCGATGTAGTCATGATAGCGTTCTGTTTTGCAACACCGCGGCATTGCATGCAGCCATGAGCAGCTTCGATTATGACAGCACAACCTAGTGGAGAAATATGTGCTTCCAAATCATCGGCTACGCCCTTTGTGATACGTTCCTGATTCTGCAATCTCCTGCCATGTAATTCAACAATACGTGCTAATTTTGAGATACCTACAATCCTATCTACAGGAATATAGGCAACATGTGCTCTTCCCTTGAATGGCTGTAAGTGATGCTCACAAGTGGAATGGAATTCAATATCGCGCAACAATACGATTCCATCATATCCTTCTCCATTGAAAGTGGCCTCAAGAATATCTTCTGCATTTTGTGAATATCCAGCGAATACTTCATCCCATGAATCAATAACTCTCTTTGGAGTTTTTAGTAACCCCTCTCGTTCTGATAAGTCTCCTTCCAAATACTCTAATAGAGTTCTTACAGCCAATTCTGCTTCGCTTTTTGAGACCATATTATTCACTCCTTCTGTGTTCCTCTTCCATGCCTAGAATCAATCTCATCGAGTTGATCTAATAATTTGCGGCAAGCCGTTCTAACAGCATCTGCTAGGCTGACAAATTTTTTGTCATCGCCAACATGTTTACGTAAATCTTCAGTTAACTGGCTTGGCATGTCCAATGAGATCTTAGGCATGGTCTAGGCTCTTGTCAATCCAATATAAGTATTACTGGGCTATTACCATGGTAATACTACAGTATTATTAAAATATATATTGCCTCTATGCAGTCGCATAATTATGAAAATTTCTAAGTTGGTTTGCATTATTTAGGAAAGGCCCTGCTACGAATGTTCAAATCCCCCCATCTATTGCACTGTTTGATGAGTACTGACGCAGCCCAGTTGATGGAATTACTTTTTGATATCAGAGCCAATTCCGGCATCTGCGAAACTACAGGTTTGAGTGATGATGAAATTGTCAAATTCATTGCCCTCGATAGTAATCTTTCGCGTGCAATCAAAGAGGGCCACAAATATCATTTGGATCTTAGAGAAGAGTTTGAATCAGAACTTCTAATGTCACACGAGTCGGAATTGGTTATAAAATTGCAAAGCGGATATGTCAATTTTTACAATCCCGCAACTGTCAATCCATACATCCCTATTGCTGCCAGAGGTCCATGGGTGATATCTGCTCATGGCGCAGTATTGCATGACAATGGCGGATATGGAATGCTCGGTGGCGGGCATGGTCCAGATGAAATAATAGATGCGATGTCTCAAAATTGGGTAATGGCCAATGTAATGACTCCTTCTTTTTCTCAACAGAGATTAACAGACCGACTGACCAAAGAATTAGGTCATAGTAGAGGGAGTTGTCCTTTTGATAGATTTATTTGTATGAATAGTGGTTCAGAATCAGTAACAGTTTCATTACGAATTTCTGATGTTAATGCCAACATTATGACTGGTCCAGGTGGGCGCTATGAAGGTAAAGCAATCAAATTAGTAGCTGTTGAGCAAGCGTTCCATGGGAGAACTGGTCGCCCAGCACAACTTTCGCATTCTTGCATGAGAAACTATGACAAAAACCTAGCATCATTTAGAGATAGAGATAATTTGTATCTAGTTCCACCAAATGATATCGAGGCGCTAAGAAATGTTTTTGCTACTGCGGAAGCAAAAGGTGAATTCATAGAACTAATGGCTATTGAACCTGTACAAGGTGAAGGAAATCCTGGGCAATGCGTTGAGCGTGCATTTTATGATGAAGCTAGAAGATTGACCTTAGAACATGGTTCAATGTTACTAGTTGATTCAATACAAGCAGGATTGAGGGGTCAAGGTTGTCTTTCAATTGTCGATTATCAAGGTTTCCAAGATTGCCTCGCACCCGATTTGGAGACATGGTCAAAAGCAATGAACGCAGGGCAATATCCGCTCTCAGTACTTGGAATGAATAAAAGAGCATCATCATTGTATGTTTCAGGGATTTATGGCAATACGATGACCACTAATCCGCGAGCACTTGAAACTGCGATCGCAGTTCTCGATAGGATTACTCCTGAGTTAAGACAAAACATTCGTGATAGGGGTGTAGAGTTTGTTAATAAATTGAATATACTAGCTGAAGAATTTCCTGAGTATATCACACTTGTACAAGGTACAGGACTATTGTGTAGTGCTGAACTAAAGCCTGATATTTTACCTGTGGTTGGATTTGATGCTGTTGAACCTTGGTGTCGTAGAAGAGGTCTAGGTGTAATTCATGGAGGAAAAAACGCATTACGTTTCACCCCACACTTTGCTATTACTTCTGAAGAAATAGATTTGATTATTAAAATAGTTAGAGAATCAATAATCCACTTTACTTCTTAATCAACTAAGTGAAGTAACAATATCTTCTCTCTTGAATTGACTAGCTGCATATTTTGCAGCCATTAATGCATAAAATATTGAAGTTCCAACCCAAATAATGATGTGAGTTGTAATTATTCTATTCATCAACAATTCTCTAAGCGCGAGTAGAACATTTACCACCGGAATTGCAAACCAAAAAGATTCAATTCCATCTAAATTGATAACCTGAGTAAATAGTGCAGGGAAAATAATCAGCATAATTGCTGGTCCAAGGATGCTTCCGGCTTCCTTTACACTATGTGATCTCATAGCAAGGGCTAATTCAATCGCAACAACCATGATTGCAAATAGCATAATCGCGCCAATTATCAGTAGAATTGTCACCAGCGATAGTTCAGGGACACCGATGATACTGGAACTCGCTAGATAGCCTATCGCAAATAATAATCCGAATATCTGCAGCAATACTCCAACTCCTGTAATAGTGGCTACCGCCAACCACTTACCGAATAATAATTCAAGGCGTGTGCAGGGCAAGCTTAGAAGTGCTTCTAGCGTACCTCTTTCTCTTTCACCCGCTGTCATATCAATTGATGGCTGAATTGCCGAGGAGAAGGTCCAGACGGCCAATACGAGTGGAATGAACATTGATAATGCCATTCCAGCCTGCTCTCCGGCAGTTGCAGCATCTGCTTGAGTGAATTCACCATCCCACCGAAGTGGGTCCAGTGTTGAATTGACGTCTAGGCCGCCAGATTCAATCCTTGCAGCAGTTTCCTTGTCTTCCCATTCATTCAAATCATACAATAATCTTGACTTTGCTTCTCTTGAATGTTCGGATGTTGACATATGAAGGATGGAATAATACCATATGTCCTCGCTTTGAGTAATTCTCAATATAGCATCTATTGAACCATTTCTTAAACGCTCTACATCATTACCAGGTTGGCTTAAATCATCTAAAACAGGTAACTCCTCATAACTGATTACTATCGATGATTTGTTGATTATCATGCTTAAATTCTCTGGCATATTATCAGTTTGAATCGTTAAATCCAATTCCAATGACTTTAGTTCTGCTGCTTCAGATTGTAGTAATACTGGAAACAGAATGAATAGTAAAGGGAACATCAGCAATGGAATAACGATAATTGCAATAATTGTTCTCCAATCTCTGGAAAACTCTACTACTTCCTTCTTTGCGATTTGCTTTATTCGCATAGCGCTACCATCAGCCATCAATTTCCACCTCCAATTCAGGTGTTTTAGGAGTAAATAATTTTCTCCACCAAGCCGTAATGCGCCCTTCAGAATCAGCATCTTCGTTTCTTGACCTCGCTTGGTCAGCGGTCAGCGAAACATATGCCTCTTCCAAAGAATCTTGTTCGGTTTGTTCCATTAACTGTTGTGGAGAACCATCTGCTCTAACCTCGCCATTGTGAATTATAATTATGCGATCGCATACTTGCCTCGCCTCTTCCAATTGATGAGTTGAATAAACTACAGTGCCACCTTCATCACGCAATTGTTTTACAAGTGCTCTAACAGTTCTAGCACTAGTAATGTCTAATCCAGCAGTAGGTTCATCGAGAAGTAGTATACTTGGGCCATGAGCAAGTGCCCTAAGAAGAGCAGTTTTTTGCTTCATACCACGACTAAATCCCTTGGTGTGACGGCTTAGACTATCACTCATTCCCAATCTACTAGCGAATAACTGTGTACGTTTCCAAGAGGTTTTATCATCAATCCCGTATAATCTAGAATGATAACGAATATTTTCCCATGCGGTCAAACGCGAATACAAACCAGTAGATTCTGGTACAACTCCTAGCAGATGTCTCATTTCAGAAACATCAGAACCATCTTTCAATGTTACACTACCTTTTGTCGGAGCATATACACCTGCCATTAATCTCAGTAATGTTGTTTTTCCTGCACCATTACTTCCAACAAGTCCGACTACTTCGCCACTACGGATTTCTAAATCTATGTGACTAAGAGCTTCTATCTCGTCAAAATGTTTGGCAACCCCCTTTATCGAGAGTAAAGTTTCAGACATTAAACTCCCTCAACTGGCTCTTCCAGATTCAACCGCGGCATTTAATCCAGGGTGTTTCTCTTCCAAACGGCAGGCTCGAGACAATTGTTGCCTTAGTTGTAGATGGATCTCTTTTTGCGAAATACCCATCTCAACTAAGTTTCCAATCATGTTGAAAGCACCTTGTATAGCCCCGGCATCAAGAAATGCATCATTGCTAATTTTACCATTTACTCTAAGAGTATCTAATTGAGTGGAAACGAACTCTGCTTCTCTTCTAACACGTGGACCGTCAATATGTGGTAAGGCTATAAGGTGGTCAACGCAAGTTCTCATCACAACCTAGCCCATGCTGAAGGGTTAAGATATTATCCATTATAATTACAGCAAAGGCATGACTCAGTGGTTACTTTGTTTGAGTTCCACCAACACTCCACCCGTTGACTTTGGGTGTACAAATGCTATTTTTGAGCCCCCGGCACCGAGTTTTGGTTCGGCATCAATCATCTGAATTCCGTTATCCAGTAAATAGTCAATTAACTCTTGCAAGTTTTCAACACGGAAACACAATTGTTGTATGCCAGGTCCGCGTTTTGCTAAAAACTTTCCAATCGGAGTATCCGATGAAGTTGGCTGTAGCAATTCTACCATCGGTGGATGTTGCTCAACACTCTCATCTGGTTGAGATGTTGAGAAGAACCTAGTTGTCACACCCTGCTCTTCTACTGTCTCATCATCTGAACTTTGAATCAAACCTAGTAGTTTCCAGAAGTGACTCGCAGACTCTAAGTCACTAGTTGCTATCCCTATGTGATCTATATGTATTGATCCGAAACTCATTCAATCACCTCAAAATCCACTAGGAGCCATCCATTCTCCGAACTCAGAACGCATTGCATTCATTATTTCACCTAGAGTGCAATTAGACTTAACTGCTTCCAATATTAGTGGGAATAAATTATCAGTTCCAGCTGATGCAAGCCCTATTGCATCTATGCATAATTGAGATTTCACTTCATCTCTATTCTCTCTTAATTCCTTTAGTCTAAGGCATTGCATTTCGCCAACAGTTGGATCTAATTTTAGGACTTCAGTATCATCTTCTTCATCCATAATTCCATGGTTAACCCCGACTATCTTTCTGTCACCAGATTCTACATCAGAAAGGTGTTTAAACGCAGCATTATGAATTTCTCTCTGCTGCCAGCCTTGTTCAATAGCAGCCATTGCACCACCTAACCTTTCAATCTCTTGGATTTGCAGTAACGCTTCTTGATAAATTCGTTCAGTTAAAGCCTCAACGTGATATGAACCACCCAGTGGATCTGCTATATCAGCAACTCCACTTTCTTCAGCAATTATTTGTTGAGTTCTAAGTGCTACGGTTGCACTTTCCTCAGTAGGCAATCCCAATGCTTCATCATACGAATTGGTGTGAAGACTTTGAGTTCCACCACACACTGCGGCTAACGCTTGTATTGTAACTCGTGCAATATTGTTGAGTGGTTGTTGTGCTGTTAGGCTAACTCCAGCAACTTGTGTATGGAATCTGAGCATAGCGGACTTAGGATTTTTAGGTTGGTAGCGTTGGCTAATTAGGTCATGCCACAATCTTCTTGCGGCTCTAAATTTACTCGCTTCTTCGAAGAAATCATTATGGCAATTAAAGAAGAAAGAAAGTCTTGGAGCAAAGGTGTCAATATCTAAACCAACATCAATCGCAGCCTCGACATATGCCAATGCATTTGCTAGGGTGAATGCTATCTCTTGAACAGCAGTGGAACCAGCTTCGCGAATATGATAGCCCGAAATGGAGATGGTATTCCAAAGTGGGATATTCTCTGCACAATATTCAAACACATCAGTGATTAAGCGCATTGATTGTTTTGGCGGGAATACATATGTCCCTCGCGCAATATATTCTTTCAGTATGTCGTTTTGAATTGTACCGATTACTTTGTCTGCTGAAACACCTTGCTCTTCTGCTACTGCCACATACATCGCCAATAGAATGATCGCTGGTGAATTGATTGTCATCGAAGTACTTACTTGATCTAGTGGAATTCCATCTAGCAATAGCCTCATGTCATCAATAGATGAAATAGATACTCCAACTTTTCCTACCTCGCCCAACGACAACTCATCATCAGCATCAAGCCCCAATTGTGTAGGCAAATCAAAAGCAACGGACAATCCCTTTTGACCTCTCTCTAATAATAGTTTAAAACGCTCATTTGTAGCCTTGGCACTAGAAAAACCAGCATATTGGCGCATGGTCCAAAGTCTTGAGCGATACATTGTGGCATGAATACCGCGAGTATATGGCTTACTTCCAGCATCACCTACATTGGAACGAGCATAGCCAACTTCAGAAAGTGTATTTTCATCACTTTGTAGAGGGATATCAAGTCCGCCAAGGGTTTTCCACTCATCCTTGCGAGGCGCGACCATATAGTGTCCAAGTGTAGGGGATTCTTCAACACTCCCACTTGGGGTGTTTGAATTAATCAGTTCAGTGGTGATGTCCGCCAGGTCCATGAACATGGCCGTGTGAAAGTTCTTCCACACTAGCATCACGTAGTTCTATAATTTCAACTTCAAATGTCAAAGCTTCTCCTGCTAACTTGTGGTTGAAATCAGCAGTTACTTCGTCATCAGTTAATTCTGTAATATTAAATGGTGCAGGACCATGCTGCATAGTTGCTACGAGTGTCATTCCAACTTCCAATTTCGCTCCTTCTTCCAACTGTGCGAATTCACTTCTTGGAATCTTCATTAGTGCAGCGTCTTCGCGCTCTCCGTATGCTTCGTCTGCAGTCAGTGTAAAAGTTCTCTTCTCACCGATTTTTGCACCTTGGATATTTGTTTCAAAACCAGGAATCATTTGTCCATGTCCTATAAGGAATGTAAGAGGATCTTTGCCCTCACTACTATCAAAGACTTCTCCTGTTTCAGGCATTGTACCAGTGTAATGCACACTTGCAACCATATTTTTTCCTACTGCTAAATCACTCATTTAATCACCTTCTAGTTGTAAATTTCCTAACCAATGTCCTCAATTTATTACCGATTTCTTCAGTTAGGATATTTTCCAGTATTTTGCTATCTATAAATTCATAAGAATCGTCGACAGACATTCGTTCTCCCTTTGCCCAAACTTGGCCTAACACGTTAGACCGATGTTCTTCTGGCACCGAAGGGTCGTCAAGAATATCTCTTGCAGCATATTTGTACTCCAAATATTTTTGACGGTTGAGTCTCTTCTCTTGCTTTTGTCGTCCACCGCCTTTCTTAGCATGTGGGCGTCGTTTTTTACGACGGTCATTTGTCGCTTTAACTTGAGTCTCCTCAACGATTTTAAAAACATTTAATTGTGATACTGCAGGTTTAGAAACAGTGTCAGTGACTGCTGAAAAACTTTCAATTTCAACCTTAGCTTCTACTAATTTCACTTCCGCAACTACCTCGGTCGCAGAAACTTCTTCGACCTTATGCTGCTCTGCATTCAATTTTGAAGCAGCAGATTTCTTACGTAACTCAGCAAGGCGATCTGCTCTTGAAGATACCTTTTCAGAGGGTTGCTGTTTTTGGTTACTGTTTGAAATTCCAGCGGCAGGAGTTGCTGGAGTATTTTCTACGTTAGCAACAGGAGATGGTTTAGTTTCAGACATCCGACTGAGCGCTTCTTTACGCTTCTTTTCTAGATCGCTCAAGCCAACATCTTTGCCTGTTTGAGGTGTATTAGTTGGTGCTTTAGCAGCGGTTGTACGAGTGATTTGAACGCGTTGGTTGTGCTTCTGATTCCTCACTGCACCGGCATCCGGGGCAAATGGGTTATCGGGGTCGCCCTTCTTCTTTCTACGCTCGATAGTTGTCTCCCCCAAGTATGCGGCGTAGCCGACCCCATAAAACGGTTAGCGTTACAACCGTGCCCTCACGCCCAACTAATTGGGGTTTGGTCAGTTCGTAAATACTGGTCTATAGCACTTTCAGCGTATGTCGTAATTCTGCCATTTTGTAATTCCAAAAATCCTAATTTTGCAATCATTGTTCCGTTGTCAATACAGTACATTCGCGGAGGTGCGAATGAAATTGATTCACGTTCTTCGGCCATTAATTCACACATTTTACGTAATCGCATGTTGCATGCAACCCCGCCCCCGAGTAACAGTTCCGATTTCCCTGTATGAGCCATTGCACGTTCCGCAACTTCTACACATGCAGAGAATGCATGCTCCTGTAGCGACCAACATACTGCGCCGAGAGATTTACCTGAATCAAGTAATCTCTGAGCTGCTGTCATGACTCCAGAGAAGGCCAAATCCATCCCTCTAACGGCATATGGCAATTCTAAACCATCCATGGATGGGTTTGGGTTTTCAGCAAGCCATTGAGCGGCTAATTTCTCAATCACTGGCCCACCCGGGAATGGTATTCCCTGGGTGCGTGCGAATTTGTCAAGCATATTGCCAATACCAATATCGAGTGTTTCACCTAATACGCGATATCGCCCCTCTAGTCTTGCAATAACTTGGGTATTTCCTCCTGAAACATATAATAATACTGGGTCAACACAACCGCATTGATCTCTGCCGATTTCAATATGCGCAACACAATGGTTAACTCCAATTAATGGGATTCCAAGTCTGCTAGAAATGCCTCTCGCAATAGCAGCGCCTACTCTTAAGCAGGGTCCTAAACCAGGGCCCTGTGAATATGCTACTGCACCTATATCAGTGATACTTAGTTCATTCTGTAAAAGTAATTTTCCAAGTAGGACCGAAGCAACTTCCTTGTGATGATCTGCTGCTTCACGTGGGTGAATTCCCCCCTCGTCTGGGCTAACTGTATCGGAGCAAGATGGAAAGGGAGTGCCACTAGGATCAGTCAATCCAAATGATAGTGTGTGAGCCGTTGACTCAATCCCAAGGGTCCATTTATCCATCGCGCTCAGACAGTGCTCATGGCTATGGTTCTTCAACCCTCACGCATAAGCCCCACCAATGCGAACCATATTGTTGGACCTTGGGCCGATGGCCCACCTCTCTGGAAATGGTTCTTTGAAGGGTGCAGATATTTCTGATTCTGAGTTATTGACAAGTCCTGCTGGAAAGGGAATTGTTATAGAAGACGGCATAATTGTAAAAATTGATGATTCAAAATCTCTAGAAGATGAGTATGGTAGTGAAAATATCCACCACTCTAAATCAGATAACTTGGAAAATAAAATTTATTCATTGAAAGGGAAGGCAATAATTCCAGGTCTAGTAGATGCGCATACTCATTTGTTGTGGTCAGGAGATCGCTCTAGAGAAGTGTCGTGGCGTCAGCAGGGGCATTCTTATTCCGATATCGCTTCAATGGGTGGAGGTATAGTTTCCACAGTTGAAGCAACACGTAATTCAACACAAGCGGAATTGGTAGAATTGGGTTATAAGCGCTTGAGGGGGGCTTTTAGAAATGGTTCAACTCACCTAGAAGTAAAAAGTGGATATGGATTATCTACTGAATCTGAATTAAAGTTAATCGCCGCAGCGAATGAACTCTCTAGAATGAATCACCTCCCGAGTATTGACCAAACTTGGTTAGGTGCGCATGCTACTCCGAAGGGTTACTCGAGGAGTGATTACGTAGAAGAAATATTGAGTGAACAATTACCTGCTGTATTAGAACAAGGACTTGCCCGTTCTGCTGATGTATTTTGTGAGCCAGGGTGGTTTACAATTGAAGAGAGCGAAGACATTCTAAAACAATCTAAACAAGGAGGTCTCGATTTGAGAATGCATATTGACGAGTTTACCGATGGCGGCGGTGGTGACTTAGCTGCTGAATTAGCAGTAACCAGTGCAGATCATTCCCATTACACTTCCACGGATGCTAGGATAAAAATGGAAGCGAACGGTGTCAATTGCGGATTTTTGCCAGGGACACCATACTCAATGGGAGAGCAATGGCCTGATTTTAACGAAATCACTGAACAACAATTTACTTGGTCTGTTGCTACAGATTTTAATCCCAATTGTCAAACATTGAGTTTACCCTTTATCGCATCCATACTCGTACAACGTTGTGCAGTTTCACCTTTAGCAGCGCTAGTGGCTTGCTCACGTAATCCTGCTCAAACAACACCACACCCATCGGGTGCGCGACACGGAGTTATTGAAGTGGGTGCAGTTGCAAACTTGAATGTCGTAGATGGGCCATGGTGGCAGGCTTGGTGCCAACAACCTGGAGATTCACCATTCCATGCTACTATGATTGAAGGTGATTTGATTTTCCATTAATTCAACACTATTGAATTATGAATAAATATATTTCAAAAAACAAATAATATTAAATTAGTATAATAAATAATAAGGTGTAAATCATGGTTGAAGCGATAATGGAAACTGTAGTTTGTTCACCAGCTCAGGGCAAAGACGCAAGATTTCTACGAATGCTCAATACGCGTCAAGAATTCAAAAGACAACAATCTGGTTGTCTTGCAGCATGGTATGCTAAATCTAGTGATGGTGAACCTTTGCTTCTTGTCCAGAGTGTTTTCGCCTCTAGGCAAGATTGGATCAATATTTCAAATGCAATTATTGAAACTCTTGATTCGCGAGATGGTGGATTAGATTCTTGCTTACTCGGCCCTCCACTAGTAGGTGTATTTACAATCGAAACTGAAGATTTACAACTTAATCTTGAACAATCGCAATAATCACTCTCAAACCGTGTAGTATAATGTCGTATAAGGTAAGTTATACGACATTAGATTTATCTGGCAGCATGGAATAACTATCCTGGGAGTAAAAAATGGTGCGCAGTAGTGCTTTTAGCAAATAATTGATGAGATGAATATTCAAAGAATTGCAAATATGCCCCTCTAATCCCCCCCTCAGAGGGTGCGTTATTAGAGAAATTCTGAAATTCTCAAAAAGGATGTCGAATAGTAGGGTTCAAGTCAATGATATGTCTGGAACATACTGAGTGAGATGGCAGTAGTTGAAGGATTTTGTTTGAAGTGTAAAACATATGGACCGATTAAAGATGGCCAATTATTCAAAATGTCTAATGGACGAACTAGAATGGGGGGTCTTTGCTCCCAACCTGGTTGTACTGGTAAGATTTCTAAGATCGTCAGCTGAATCGGAAATAGCATACCGAATCCGTTTAATATAGAGCCTAAGTGGCTCACTTTACCTAGGGCTCGTGGTCTAGGGGTTATGACGTCGCCTTGACATGGCGAAGATCGAGAGTTCAATTCTCTCCGAGCCCACCAGTATTTATTCTCATGTTTATGATTTCCTTGCTTTTAATTTCTAAAGACATTGTATTGTAATTGCTATTCAGAAAGTGTTTATTGTTAAATCAGTATTACTTAATATTTGTTAATTCCTCTGGATCGGGTAAGACTAATTCATCAGGGTCGACTCTACTCATTGGTCTTTCATCCTCTTCATCTACGGTGAAATCAGTTGAACCACCTTCCCAGTCCGTCACAGAATCTGATTCTTCAAACGACTCCACAGGAATCTGGTCTGCTCCAGGTGCTAACGAATATGAAGCTGGATCTATCGGTTGCGTTGGCGCTTCTTGCGAAGGCGGAGGTGCTTCTCTCTCTTCTAAATGGGCGCTAGAATGGAATGTGCCACATTCAGCACATCGAACGCTACCAGACTTCTCAATACAACCACAAACAGGGCAAAATGATGTGCCGCGCAATGCATTTATTGGGTCGTCGGACATGTATTTACTCCAAGAACATCTCATCTTGGTATCCGGTTATTTCATCACCAGTACCGTCTTCCTTGATTGTAACAAGTTCGTCCTCGTCATCAAACTCAATTATGGTTCCAAAGAATTCTTCCTCATCAACGGTGAGTCCAATATGAGATCCGATGTCAATATCATCCTCTTCGTCATCTGAATCATCTCCTTCTTCGTCATCTGAGTCATCTTCTTCGTCACCGGAATCATCATCTCCTTCATCTTCAGAGATTTCTTCATCGCTAACAGAATCATCCTCTACTTCTTCATTAGAGTCTGAATCCCCTTCATCTTCGTCATCCGATGCTTCCTTTGCATCTTCAGTATCAGATTCAACTTCTTTCATAGCCCTGACACGTGCTCTCCAACCTTTGGCTAATACAAGGTGTGTAAACATAGAACCACCCATTGCAATAGCTCCGATCAGAATAAAGATAATACCATCTGTATAGAATCCCTTAGGCATGGATGATGCTCCATTTTCACCAGAGAATGGTGTTAATGAATTAGCACACCCATCGGCTTGAACATCACTGTCACAAGAGTAAATTTCTCCTTCATTAATTCCTTCAAAGCCCATTCCATACTTGCTATCTAGTTCGATTGACCCTCCAGAACCGTCTACTGGTCCAAGATATCCGTTTACTACCCAAGCAAGAATAAAGATAAACAATGCTCCGTGGATTAGTGGCCACCAAACATCATTCCATTTCTTTGACATCATAGAAGATTGTATTGCTGAAGGGAATTCTTTAGGAGGCTTTTCTGAGTCTTCATCTTCTTGAGACTCAATAGCAGAAATGAATTCGATTATGTCAATATTTCCATCTTTATCTGAATCCAAAGACTCAATGAAATCAGAAATACTTGTTTGGCTAATCTCTTCATCCTCTAGTAGTTCTCCAATGGTATTTGCAAGTTCTTCACTGCTAACATATTTGTCACCATCTTCATCTAATACATGGAAAATGTCTGCTGGATTAGCCTCTTTCTCATCCATGACATTAATCAACATTTCAAGGATATCAGCGGGATTATGTTGCTTTGGAGCAGATTCGCCATCTGCTTCGGAATCATCTTCTTCAGTTTCTTCTTCAGAATCGTCTTCTTCTTCAGAATCGTCTTCTTCTTCTGAATCATCATCTTCTTCAGTTTCTTCTTCTTCTTCTGAATCATCATCTTCTTCAGTTTCTACTTCAGAATCATCATCTTCTTCGGTTTCTACTTCAGTTTCTACTTCGGAATCATCTTCTTTTTCGTCAGCAGAAGATACGTATTCTGCGCCAGTAACGGATGTTTCTAATTCCGCTAAGTCTATTTTTCCATCACCGTCAACATCTATTTGCTCAATCAATCTTTCAATTTGTGATGGAGGGAGATCTGCTAGATTTAGGCTCAAAAGACCCTGTCGTAATTCATCAGAGTCGATCATTCCGTCTCCGTTAGTATCGAATTTCTCAAATAATGAGGATATGCTTAAGCCAGTGTTAGCTAGCCATTTTCGTAATACATCCATCACATCATCAGCAACAAAAATAACACCGCATTTTACACAACTAGATGATTCTAGAGGTACTAGAGTTCCACAAGCGCCACATTCACCTAGAGCATCTTCGGAAAGTCCCGAAAACTTGATTTTACATTCTGAACATTCGCTAGAATCACTTGGAATTACCGCACGGCAATTCCCACATTCTGCCATTGAGATTTCATCATTCTCTGTCTCGGTCATTGTCACACCTATATATGCCAAACAAACAATAGATATAATGCTTGATGGAGTTTACTGTGACACATAGTAAATAGAGCGGTTACTTCATAGTATCATTTAAGGGAGGCTGGCTGATGGAACAAGGACGACTATATACTGCAGAATTATCCGACAATACTGCCTTATATCCTTGGCTCGACAAACAATTAGAAGTCTCACAGCAACAAGTATTGTTGTTTAGCCGCCAACCCCACAAACGTTTGTTAGAATACATTGATTTGGCCAAGGTTGAATCATATTGGCTATCTGACCGTACCACTGCTGGCGCAATTGCACCTAGTCTGGAAAAAATAGCTCACATTATCACTTCTAAATTACCTAATGACCATGGATTGATAGTCATAGAAGGTCTTGAGTGGCTAGTGTCTTTACACGGCGAGGATGCTGTGCTGGCATTTGTTCGGCAAATTAGAGATGAATCGTATAAAAGTTCTTGGAAGATCATATTTCCGATAAATTGCTTAGTGTTTGATTCGGTTTGGTTAGCGCGATTGAGGAGGGAGGCACCAGAATCAGATATTTTCTCACAAATGCAAGATGAAATTATTGAGTTCTATGAAGAGAAATCTGATACAAAAACCGATTCCAGTGAAGCAATAAAGATTCATAATTTTCAGCAAATGCCTGGTGAAGATATTGAATTAGATACTAGAGAAGATGGATCTCCGAGGCTGGTAATGTTGACCCGATTACCTCGTAATGGATTTAGTAATTCAATCCTCACTCGCCGTATTTTACAGTGGAGAAGAATGGGTCTAGATGTTTCTGAAGTTGAACCCGCACTTACGATTATGGATGAAAACAAGGCTCACCAATTATATTCATCTGTTGAGGAGAAGGTTAGAAGGGCTGTTCAATTAGAAAACCACTTAGAAGCAATTTCCGATAATATCTCAGCCACTGAATTAACTACTGCTAGATTCAGAATTAGGCAACTGACTGGCCTAGATGAACTTGAAAAATGGTTACTTACCTTGTGATTAACGAGGTAGCCTGCCACATTCTGCTTCAATTCTAGCAAGCCAACCACCTTGCCACAACTGGTTAGCAATTTGTTTCAACTCTTTGCTTGTACTTCTGTCTCCATCAAGTGGTGGTGAAATAACTCTAACTCTTTGCTTCAATGAGCGAACATGATCTGCAGGTTGTAGTTGTTCAAATTCTAATGCTTCACACGCGACAAACAATTCACATGCCAAAACCTCTGATAATCGCTCAGTAGCAAGCAGAAGATTCCAACAAGCAGTAGCACCCATGCTAACATGATCTTCTTGCCCTGCTGAGGTACTAGTAGAGAATGCTGAACGTGGCATTGCATGACCATGTAACTCGGCCAAAGATGCACCTGCAACATATTGGACAATCATCAATCCCGATTCAAGACCAGAATTCTTTGCTAAGAACGCTGGCAGGTTACTCCTTGCTGGGTCGAGGATTTGGTCAATTCTTCGTTCACTAATAGATGCTAATTCAAAAAGTGCATGGGCCATGGAATCAGCACATAATGCCAAAACTTCTCCATGAAAATTACCCTGTGAAATAACTTCGTGTGGCCCGGGGTTGGAAGGATCTGGAAATACCAATGGATTGTCTGTCGCACTATTCAATTCTATATCCAATGTTTCTTGCAGTTGCATAAACCTCTGTAAAACAGCACCATGGACTTGCGGAGCGCATCTAAATGAATAAGCATCTTGAACTTGTTCACAATGAATATGAGATTGAAGAATTGGAGAATCTTTCATTATTCTTCGTATCCGTGATGCTGTTGTCAATTGGCCGATGTGAGGGCGAGCCAGGTGGACTCTTTCATCAGCCGGCATCACACTTCCTTTCCTAGCTTCTAATGAACAACACATGATTATATCAGCGAGGGGTAATAATTGGCTAAGCCTTTGTTCAGCAGCAACTAAAAGAGATAACATTTGACTAGTTCCATTGATTAGAGATAATCCATCCTTAGCTCTCAATTGAATACCGATTAAGCCATTGGCGAGTAAGGCATCTCTAGTAGGGCCAACGCCTGTTTCTGTCAATACCTCGCCCTCTCCGATTAGTGAAAGAGCCATGTGTGATAATGGTGCTAAATCTCCACTAGCACCCAAACTACCTATGCGTGGTATCGCTGGACAAATATCGTTATTGATGAAAGCAATTAGTTGATTAATAACATCGGGGTGTACTCCTGAACATCCCTTTGCAAGAGAATTAGCTCTTGTAACCATCATTGCCCTAACCAATTCCTTTGGCATGAACTCTCCCAATCCAGTGGCGTGTGAACGGATAAGATTTCTTTGTAAGTCTGCTAAATCTTCAACAGATATTCTTTCCTTGACCAATGCACCGAATCCTGTATTGATTCCGTAAACAGTTTCACCTCTCTCCAGTATTCCATCAATCACAGATCGTGCTGCATTAATTTTGACCCATGAATCTTGAGGAATGGCAACAGATGCCTTTCCTTCAGCCACCATTTGCACTTCAGAAGAAGACAGAGTTTCTCCGTCGAGATAGATTGTATTGTCTTCTCCCATATTACCACCACATCAGATTGAGTTAATTATATCGTCATCAACAATATTTGGCAAAGTCACTTGTAAATCCGGTTGTGATTGCATTGCTCTTTTTGCAGCAAAAATAGCACCATCATTACGAGCCCAAGCCCTTCTCGCTACACCATTATTGACGTCCCAGTGTAGCATTGATTGTAATCGGTTTTCAGAATCATCAGTTCCATCTAGCATCAAACCAAAGCCACCGTTTACAACTTCGCCCCAGCCAACACCTCCACCATTGTGCAAACTAACCCAAGTTGCGCCTCTAAAGGAATCGCCTACGAAGTTTTGAACCGCCATATCAGCAGTAAACATTGAACCGTCAGAAATATTTGCAGTTTCTCTGTAAGGGGAGTCGGTTCCCGAAACATCGTGATGATCTCTACCCAATACTATTGGACCCGAGATTCTCCCTGTTGAGATGGCCTTATTCATTGCTGACGCTATTCTTCTCCTTCCTTCATCATCTGCGTAGAGAATACGCGCTTGAGAGCCTACAACCATATTATTTGACTCGGCTTGCTCAATCCAGCGAATATTATCTCTCATCTGTTGTTGAATCTCTATTGGAGACTCCAATATCATTTCAGAAAGAACTTCACAGGCAATTGCATCAGATTCCGCTAAATCCTGCGGACTCCCTGAGCAGCAAACCCATCTATATGGTCCAAAGCCATAGTCAAAGCACATCGGGCCCATGATATCTTCAACGTATGACGGATATTTGAAACCGCCATCCGCATTCATAACATTTGCACCGGCTCTACTAGCTTCGAGAAGGAATGCATTGCCATAATCCCAAAAGTACATTCCTTCATCTGTCATTTTGTTGATTGCATTAGCATGACGAATCAAACTATTTTTTACTTCATCAGCAAACTTCTGAGGCTGCTGCGACATCATTAGTGATGCAACTTCGTAATCAAATCCTACGGGTAAATATCCTCCTTGCCATGGATTGTGTAGTGAAGTTTGGTCACTTCCTAAATCGACCTTAACCTCTCTTTCAACTAACCTCTCCCAAAGAGTGACTATATTTCCTACATATCCAATAGAAATTGCTTCCTTAGTTTGGACTGCCTGAAGCATTTTGTCAATTGCATCATCAACATCATCAGCAACGGTACTTAGCCAACCTTGCTGATGCCTCTTCTTAGCCGCATGTGGATTAACTTCAGCGATGATGCAGGCGGCACCTGCAATCACAGCCGCTTTAGCTTGAGCCCCAGACATACCCCCTAAGCCGGATGTCACGAAAGAAACCCCTTCTAAGCCTTCATCGCCAGAAATTCCTAATTTATCTCTAGCTGCATTGAGTAAAGTAATTGTAGTTCCATGAACTATTCCTTGAGGTCCAATGTACATGTAAGATCCAGCGGTCATTTGACCATATTGACTTACACCTAAGGCATTCATCCTTTCATAATCTTCAGCAGATGAATGATTTGGAATCACCATACCGTTTGTGACTATTGCTCTTGGAGCACTTGGGCTTGAAGGAAATAGTCCAAGAGGGTGACCTGAATACATTACCAATGTTTGATGTTCAGACATCTGCGACAGATATTTCATCACAATTCGATATTGTGCCCAATTTTGGAAAACTGCTCCGTTGCCGCCATAAGTTATCAATTCATGAGGAAATTGGGCTACCATTGGATCTAAATTATTTTGAATCATCAACATTATCGCGGCTGCTTGTTTGCATTTCGCTGGATAATAGTCGATAGGATATGCTCTCATTTCATACTCAGTAGGACGGTATCGCCACATTATCACCCTACCAAAAGTATTCAATTCTTGACTAAACTCTTTTGCGAGTGTTGCATGTAAATGCTTTGGAAAATATCTCAATGCATTTCTAATAGCCAATTGCTTCTCTTGATGGGACAATACTTGCCGCCTTGCAGGAGCATGGTCGACGCCATCATCCCAAGGAGGCATTTCTGGCAACTCATCGGGAATGCCAGAGACGAGGCAAGTGGCAAGGATAGAGGCGACCTCTCCCGACATAACACAGGGTCATCTCAGCCTGTCTTTGAGCATTGCCATCTTACGCCTGTGTGACGCTTTTTGAATTACTGGGATTCCATAATGTAAACAATATTCCAGATAGCATCATCAGTGAACCAAAGTATAGAATCCCATCAGCGATTCCTAGATTATAATTTTCAACCAAATATCCAGCTACTGAAGTGGAAATTGAAAATGCGATAGACATGAACAACATGTCAATGGAGAACACTCTACCTCTCATTTCATCTTCTACCCAACGTTGGGTAAGGATGGTTGAAAGAACCCAATTAGCACCACTGGCAGCATGGGCAAGAAGAACAAGAAATACTGTCAATACGATACTTATATTCAAAGTCAGTGAAACCAATACGTAAAAACTCCCACTTATGACAACTAATTTCCCAATTAATCCTGGCCATTTAGATTCATCTTTCAACACATTTCTAGCAATTATAGGTCCAAGCCCCGTTCCGACCCCTCTTGCGAAAAAGAATATACCGAATCCCATGGCCGCTCCATAACCATCGGTTTCTGATCCCAATAATACTAAGAATACTCCAGCCAATGCACCACCGGCGATATTCCAGGATGTTTTTGCAAATATAATTCTCAACAAGCGCGACTCAGTGTACACTCTTAACCAACCGCGTTTAATATTTGAAAATGCAGTTTTGAAGAATGGTGTTTTCATCTCCTCCTCAACTTTTTGATGTATTTTTACTGGAATTAATAGAAGTGTAGCGATTACAAAAGTCATTGAATCAATAATAAAGGCTGCATCTGCGCCCCAATTTGACACCACTACTCCACCCAACAATGCTCCGATACACAATGCTGTAGACCATGAAGCCGCATCAAGGGCATTGGCTGTAGCCAAATCCTCATCACTGACAACATTAGGTATTGCAGCCCTTTCAGCAGTCATATATGTCCCATGTAGCAACATCATTAATCCTGATAATGCAATCATCCATGGTATGTCAGATGCACTATCTACTAGAAGAAAACCAAGCGCTAAAAATATTTGAGTGAAATTTGCAAATACCATTATTGATTTACGACTATATCTGTCGGCTAGTAATCCAATAAATGGTTGCATTAAGGCAAACGAAGCCATTCTTACAGTGAACAGGAATCCGAGTAAAAATTCTGAACCTGTGTATTCCAGAATCAAGAAAAACAGTGCTATTGTGTTGAACCATTCCCCTAACATTGAAATTACCGAAGCAAGCCACAGACTGCGGAAATTTCCATTTGAACGTAGTAATTGTACATAACCAATATCACTCATAATCACTCCTCCTCTTGCGAGGAGTTACTCTCATGTAATGATACTACGACCCATTTCGAAGTTGGCGTATTGGAGATATCTGCTGTTGATTCAAGAGGTACGAGGCAATTAGCTTCAGGGAAGTAAGTGGCGATATTACCACTTGGAATATCATAAGGAATTACAATCCACTGGTCTGCCTTTCTAGTTTGGCCATTAAAATGAGATACTATGTCTACGATAGTTCTTGTTTTCCATCCCCTTTCTACCATGTCGTTAGCATTCATCATCACCACTCTTCTGTTGCCATGTATGCCTCTATACCTGTCATGTAGATCGTAGATAGTAGTGTTATATTGGTCGTGACTTCGAATTGTCATCATTACATATTTATCATCATCAATAGATACATTTGGTAACGAATTAGTAGTGAAGTGCGCCTTTCCATTATCTGTAGCAAATGATTGGTTGTCCCTTGGTGGATTCGGTAGTGAAAAGCCATTGGGATTGCGGATTCTAAGATTATAGTCTTCAAAACCATGTAATGACTTTTCCATTAAATTTCTAATATCATCATAATTATCAGTTAATTCCAACCAATTCAAATGCTCATCTCCCAATGTGGCATTGGCTAATTGCGCAACAATCCATGGCTCACTTCGTAAGTGTGTGCTAGCAGGGCGGAAGCCGCCTCTAGAGCTATGGACTATGCCCATTGAGTTTTCCACAGAAACAAATTGTTCCCCTTCTTTGGTGATGTCAAGTTCAGTACGTCCAAGACAAGGAAGAATCAATGCTTCCTTACCAGTGATGCAGTGAGCGCGATTGAGTTTGGTAGATACCTGAATTGTAAGATCAACTTTTTGCATTCCTTCAGCAGTAGCCTCGGTATCTGGGCTGGCCGAGATAAAATTGCCACCTAAACAGAAAAAGACGCCGATATCCCCCTTTCTCATAGCCTTAATCGCATGAACGACATCGTATCCATGGTGCTGAGGCATTTGGAAGCCCAATCCCTGCTCTAACCTTTCCAAGAATGATTCAGATGGAGCCTCCCAAATGCCCACGGTTCTATCACCTTGCACATTTGAATGACCCCTTACAGGGCAAAAGCCAGCGCCTTCTCGACCAACATGCCCGCCCATCAATAAGAGATTAACAACTTCTTGAATTACTGTAACGCCATTGCGATGCTGTGTCAGCCCCATCGCCCAGCAAGCGATAGTAGCATTGGAATTCGCACACATCTCTCCCGCATGCTCTATTTGTTGCCTAGAGAGTCCACTATCCGTACAGATTACATCCCATGGCGTCTCCAATGCCGATTCTATCATTGATTCGTAACCATCTGTTTTGGAGTCAATGAATGATTCATCGATGCCACCTTTTTGGTGATGGATCTTTATCAATCCCTTGATCAAAGCAGCATCTCCTCCAATTTTTACCTGTAAGTGAATATCGGCGAGTGTAGTAGATTTTAGATTAGCAGTCATGTAGTCTTGTGGATGCTTAAAACGATTCAAACCAGATTCGGGAAGAGGATTAACATGAATTATTTTGGCGCCTTTATTTTTTGCATCTCTTAGTGCAGTTAGCATACGCGGGTGGTTAGTGCCTGGGTTTTGACCAATTACTAATATCAACTCTGCTTTGTTAAAATCTTCAAGTGTAACAGTTCCTTTACCAATGCCAATTGTAGCTCCCAATCCTTTACCACTCGACTCATGGCACATGTTTGAGCAATCAGGTAAATTATTTGTTCCAAAGGCACGTACAAATGCCTGATATAAGAATGCGGCCTCATTACTAGTTCTCCCAGATGTGTAAAATGCTGCATTATCAGCAGATTGTAAGGAATTCAACTGAGTAGATATTTTTCCAAATGCATCATCCCAACTTATTTCTGTATAATGAGAAGAATCCTTTGCAAGATACATTGGATTGGTAATTCTACCTTGCTTATTTAGCCAATAATCACTCTGATTAGAAAGATGTTGTACAGAATACTTCTTGAAAAACTCAGGGGTGACACGTGCTTTTGTTCCTTCATCAGCAATTGCTTTAGCACCGTTTTCACAGAACTCAAATGTTGTTCGATGCGATGGATCTGGCCAAGCACATCCTGGGCAATCAAATCCCTTCTGCTGGTTAACCATCATCAAACTTTTAACCGTTTTAGCCACACCCATTCTTGTAATTCCATGTTTCATGGAAGACAAGGCAGCAGGTATTCCTGCAGCAGTAGTTTTTATTTTTGATAACTTTAATTTGTTGTTATCTGGAGGTGTGAGTGCAGTTACCTTTTCACGCATTTCCCTCACCGACAATTTACCACGCTGGGGCTTTGCTTCTCAATGCTTTGTTCAATTGAGGCGGCTTGAGGGTCCAATCACTACCCCTTTGTCGCTACGGACAAAGGAGAAGAGTGTGATATTTGATTGGCGTGCAGCTTCTATTGCAAGAGTAGAGGATGCCCCAATACTGGCTATCAGTGGACAATTCATTCTAGCAGATTTAGCAACAATATCCCATCCACACCGACCGGACAACAGTAATCCATGCTGATTGAGATTTATTTCACTTCTTTGTGCGAAACCGAATAATTTGTCAACCGCGTTATGCCTTCCAATGTCTTCTCTAATGGCGACTAAATTCCCTTCACCATCTATCAGCCCTGCAGCATGAACTCCCCCGGTCGCAGAGAAACCGATTTGTAGTTTTTTCATAGATTCAAAAGCAGTATTTATTGCAGCTGCAGAGAAACTAATCTGCGAGGATGAAACAAGTGGAACATTTGACATTAAAGCATCCACTCCATCCCTATCACATGCGCCACAACTGCTGGTGATGATTCTCTCATCAGGAAGTATTAGGTCTATTTTATCAGATGTAATAATGTCCGCGAAGTGAGTACCAGTTTCATCTAAAGAAGTGGTAAAGTCCTCAATGCTAATTGGACCTGTTTTAGCTTCAGCAATACAATGGCCAATAGCCAAATCTTGTAAATCAGATGGCGTAGCTAACAAGTTTGCAATAGCCTTACCATTGATTCTAATTATCACTAATGCTTCAACTGCAACATTATCTTGATCTAAGGTGAATCCCTCTCCATTCCAGCGAGATACACCTATTTTCCTATGTAAGTCACTCATATAATCACGCTCTAATCGGATTCAATTGAAGACCTATCAATATCAAAAAATTCGAATTGTAACGAAACTAATTCAGCACTAGACTTTGCAGCAGCATATGCTTCAAGTGGTTCTTTATTAAGTTCAAAAAATCTCTCGCCCCACCTAAAAGCACCTAATACTTGGCGCGCTTGTTGTTCTCGGCCGATTAAAAATAGAATAGTTGCTAGTGCTTCAGCAGTTGTCAATTTGCTTGGTTTACCCCAATTAACTGGATTTGCTGCCAATAGCAAAGGTAACATTCGCGGTTGTAATTTGGTCCTTTTCATCACTTGCTCTACACTTTCTTCTATGTTGGCCCAACTACAGTCTAAACCGACTATAGCACCGCCATTACTGAGAAGGACTTCATGGTCTTCCGGACCGAACACTTTACCACATAATGGCTCTAAAATGAATCCTTTTCTAGGAACGGTATTGAACCGTTTATGCATCACTATATCGCCTCTTTTTGAAGCACTAACGACAGTATTTTTCTTGGGATCATCTTGGGCCAACCAAATCGCATGGACTGGTATATCTCTCATCGAATCACTCTTCTTTAAGGAAATAATCACCGAGTGTTATTCCGCGAGATGGGCCACTGTCTAGAACTCGGGTGTCAACTGACCTATGCTCAATCATCAAACTAATTCCTAAAATGCGTTCAAACTTTTTTATTACGGAATCAGTTGGTCTTTTGCCAGATTCAGCAGATTTGACGATGTTTACAGTTTCTGCCATTCTTTTTCCTAATTGAGATTGATTCCAATTTTTCTGCTTACGGGCTGTTGAAATACGTAATGAAAAGTCATCGGCGAGGTCTTTTTCAGAACGCGTCATAATGCTTTTTCCTCTAGGAGATGAACCACTAGTCTTGGTATTCATTCCACCAGTCCTCGTGGTTGGAGAAAACGCTCGTGCTAATCCAGGGGCAACCGGCTTCGGTCCAAGGTTTAATTTTTCAATGCACCTACTACAGGCTGAGACCTCTGTTTTACCGGTTTTTACGTGTTTGACTCCAACCTTCATTGCTCCACATAATTCACAATCTCCCATAATGTCACTTCCGTACAGTCGCCTGTAATTATGATTAATAGTCGGAATACTTTGAATCCTTCGGAACAGCCCGTTTCTTATATTATCAAGCGAGGAGTTCATACGGTGTCGCCTCAACCAGTGATTTGTTCGTATGAGTAGTGAAGTCGAGAACAGCGCTAACGATGAGACTAAAAGTCCTGATGAAGATCTTAAAAAATTGGAATCAGATTACCGGATTTTACAAGAAGAAGCTCAATCTCTAATAAATGATAGAGCGCACCTTGAATCAGAAGTTAGAGGGCTTAAGAAGAGAGCAAATACGCTGAATGAAGAAGTGAAATCAATGAGGAAACCCCCGCTTATCATCGGTACTTTACAGGACATCCTTGATAGTGATAGAGCAATAGTGCGGTCATCAAATGGTACTGTGTTTCAAGTTTCATTGAATCAAAGAATTGAACCTTCCAAATTACAACCGGGCACCAGAGTTGCCCTAAATCAAGATACCTTGGCTATAATCGAAGTGTTACATGATGCTTGGGATCCGATGGTTAGCGGTGCTGAAATGGTTGAGAAGCCCGATGTCACATACGGCGAAGTCGCAGGCTTAGACGAGCAAATTGAAGCGGTAAGAGAGGCTATTGAATTGCCTTTAACTTCTCCTGAGTTATTCGTAAAAGTTGGTATCAAAGCACCAAAGGGAATCCTATTAGTTGGCCCACCGGGTTGTGGAAAAACATTGATTGCTAAAGCGGTAGCCAATCACACCGATGCAACGTTTATTCGTATGGTCGGTAGTGAATTAGCCCAGAAATATATTGGTGAAGGGGGAAGGATGGTTAGAGAATTGTTCTCATTAGCAAAAGAAAAGTCTCCTGCGATAATTTTCTTGGATGAAATTGATGCAATCGGTGCAAAAAGATTGGATGGTTCTACAAGCGGGGATCGGGAAGTTCAACGAACATTAATGCAATTACTTGCTGAATTAGACGGTTTTGACTCTTTAGAAAATGTAAAGATAATTGCCGCTACAAATCGCCCAGATATTTTGGATGACGCTTTGTTAAGGCCTGGACGATTTGACCGGGTCATTGAAATTCCTATGCCTGATGAAAAGGCAAGAAGTGCGATACTTTCATTGCATGTTAAGAATATGAATACTAAAAGAATTAATGTTCAGAGGGTTGTAGAATTAACTGAAGGCTATTCTGGTGCTGAATTGAAGGCTACTTGTGTTGAAGCGGGTATGAACGCAATAAGAGACAAACGCGATACAGTAACTCAAAACGACATACTCGCAGCTGTAAAGAGAATTAACAGCAAGAGGAATCAGGGTGGTGTTTCGGCCACTCCAGAAGGACTCTATAGCTGATTTTTGAAATTGTTCTTTGTCAACATTCAAAGTCCTAATGCGTTAACCCTAGTTCATGGTAGCAACAATCGTTGAGTGCGTCCCCAACATTTCCGAGGGAATTAATACTGAAAAAATTGAACTTATAGTTCAGGCCGCTAGAAATATTTCTGGTTGTGCAGTATTAGGGGTTGAGCCTGATGCAGATTATAACAGGACTGTAATAACATTGGCAGGTGAGGCTGATCCTGTTTCTAAAGGCGCTTTTGAACTCATCAAAGCAGCAATATTTCACATTGATATGAGGCAACACAAAGGTGAGCATCCTCGTCTCGGCGCAGTGGATGTTTGTCCCTTTGTCCCACTTCAGGGAATTACTATGGAACAATGTTCAGAATTGGCGAAGGAATTAGCGATTAAAGTGGCTAGTGAATGTGAAGTTCCAACTTTCACATATGGTTTCGCAGCAACTCACGATGATAGAACTCTCTTATCCTCTCTTAGAAAGGAACAATATGAGGGACTACAGGCAAGAATGAGTGGCGGTGATACGAGCCATTCTGAATCAACTAAACTACCAGACTTTGGACCTATGCAATGGAATGAGAATTGTGCTAAATCAGGTGCAATTACAATCGGTTCGAGAAGCATACTGGTCGCGTATAATGTAAATGTAGATGAAGAAGATGCTGTTGTTGCTAAAAAAATTGGTTCACTAGTTAGATCAACTGGTAGATTGTTAAAGCAATCCGATGGGAGAAGGGCTAGAATTCCTGGTATGCTACCGATGGTGCAAGGAATGGGTGTTACTTTGGAAAGCCATGGTATCTCTCAAGTATCTATGAATTTAAGGGATGTTGAAGCATGCCCAATGCATATTGCATTTGAAGCCTGTAAGAGCATTGCATCCGATCATCAAGTCGATGTACCCGGTAGTGAATTAGTAGGTCTTGTTCCACTTTCCGCTATGTTAGATTCTGGAAGATGGTATGCTGCTGAAGGAGTAACAGATGAGAAGGAACTAGTAATTGCTGCAATAGAAGGTTTGGGTCTTTCTCAGATCTCGCCATTTGATGCAGAGGAGAGAATAATTGAATGGGCTGTGGCAAAGGCGGTGGAACAATGAATTGGATGGATATGTCCGTGCGTGACTTCCAAGCTGCTCTAGCATCATCTTCTCCGACTCCAGGTGGAGGAACTGCAGCCGCGGTAGCCCTTGGCCAAGCTGCCGCTTTGACTTGCATGGTTACAGATTTAACAATCGGTAAGGAAAAATGGCAAGAAGGTTGGCAGGTGGCAGAGGAGGCACAAAATACCGCTATTCCATTGATGGGACGCGCTGGTGAGTTGGCCGTAGAAGATAGCGACTCCTTTGATGCAGTCATGGCCTGCTTCAAAATGCCTAAGGGCAATGATGAGGAGATTGATGCAAGAAGAAATTGCATCCGTCAAAGTACACTCAAAGCAGCAGAAGTTCCATTTGAAACTGCGACACTAGCTCTATCGCTACTTCGGCATCTCCCTGATTTGGCGGAGAAGGGCAATGGTAATGCAGCTTCTGACGTAGGTGTTGCAGCATTATTGGCAAGTGCAGCAGTAAAGGGTGCATTATTCAATGTTGAAATCAATTTATCTTCAATTCCTGAAGAAATGGGAACTCATATGAGGGCATCTTCTCCAGATATTCTGGAAGAGGCTAGAGTATTGTCTAGGGAATCAATGAAATCTGTTAATTCGCGACTTGGTTTGTAATTAACGTACTTGTGAACCAGTTGCGATGTCACCATCTATTGTGACTAATCGAACTCCATCTTTTCCATCATCTGCTGCTAGCATCATTCCCTCAGAGGTAACTCCTCTAAGTGGTCTTGGTTTTAAATTTGCAACGAATACCACTGTTTTACCAACCATCTCTTCTGCCTGATAGTATTGCTTCAATCCTGCACAAATAGTCCGTTCAGTATCACTGCCATCATCTATTTTCACAACATATAATCTGTCCGCATTAGGATGGTCTTCAACTGTCAATATCTTTCCGACTCTTAGATCGACTTCCATAAATGTTTCAAAGTTCAAATATGTTATTCCTTCTGGTGCTTCAATCATTTCTTTCATCTCCTTTTTGTTTTTCTTACTACCTTTAACGACGTGAATTGGTTCATCATCTGCTTTTGTTGTATCTGTTTCAGTCAGAGATTTCTCACTTTCCAAAATAACATCTAATTCGAGGCGCTCAAAGAGTGGAGTAGGTGTTTCCTGACTCCAAGTCATTACGACATCCCAATCTATTGCACCATCCCATGAAACAAGGCTAACATCACCTGTTTGCCCTAATGCATTCCATAATTTGGCGGCACTAAATGGTAAGAAGGGCTGTGAAGTAATTGCCAAAAAGCGAGATAAACGCCAGCCGAATGCAAGTGTGGACAAACTTTGCCTTCTCTCTTCAGTATCTTCTTCACTCTTGAGGTACTTCCATGGAGTTGCTGCTTGTAGAATTTGATTACCATACTGGGCAGCAGACATTACATGGCGTAATGCTTCTTTGTAGCGGTGTCTTAGCAGTGAATCGGTAATGGAGGCATGTATCTCCTCTAATTTTTGGCGGTGTTCGACTGTTAATTCTGCGATTTCAACATCTGCAAGAGGGCCATTATCACCCATAGGTAATCTAACACCTAGCGTTAATACGCGATGTACAAAGTTACCATATGCGGCTATCAATTCACTATTGATCTTTTCAACAAAATCTGGCCAATTAAAATCTGTGTCATGATTTTCTGGCATATTAATCGACAGATAGTATCTGAGATAATCGGGGTTATATCTTTCAAGGAATGATGGCAACCATACAGCGTGTTTACGTGATTTAGAAAACTGACCACCTGATAACATTAGATATTCCATAGCCGGTACATTTGTCTCCAATGCTAAATCCCCACTTGTAGGCATTTCTATAGAGTCACTTGCTGTCTTGCCCTTTGAAGCATGGTTAAGTCCAAGGATTAATGCTGGCCAGATTACGGTGTGGAATGGAATGTTGTCTTTCCCTAAGAAATATAAGTGTCTAGGAATAGTTCCATCTTCTGAAACACACCACCAATTCTTCCACGCATCTAGCCCATCAGGATGGCCGCCTTGCTGTGCATGTCGAAGTGCCCATATTTTTGCGCATGAATAGTAACCTTGCACCGCTTCAAACCAAACGTATACGCACTTACCATTCCATTCAGGATCTTCCAGGGGCAATGGAATTCCCCACGAAAGGTCTCTAGTAACTGCTCGAGAACGCAGACCCATGTCTAACCACTGTTTGGTCATAGCTCTAACATTTGGTTTCCATACAGAGTTTCTTTCAGATGCATGTTGTTGTAAGGCTTCTTGAAATAAATCTAAACGATAAAAGAAATGGTCGGTATCTTTAATTTCAATTTTGGCAGTAGGGTTCATCTTAGAAACTGGGTTCTTTAATTCGGTTGATTCGTACGTAGCTCCGCATGAATCACACTGATCTCCTCTCGCGCCATCTTCTGCACAAGATGGGCAAACACCTTCCACATACCTATCTGGTAAAAACCGGCCACTTCCGTCGCTATTGGTCTCATAGTATTGCTGAGTAGTCTTTCTTTCAAACAAATCTGCATTCATCAAAGAAGAAAAGTTTTCTTGCACTATTTGTTTGTGCATTGGGTCGGTAGTCCTATTGAATAATGAACCTCCATATTCAATTCCTCGCGAGTCAATATTGGGTTCCCAACTACATCCAAGATCTATTAGGGCCTTGGAGTTGATAGCATGGTATTCATCAACAACTTGCTGAGGTGTAATTCCTTTCTGTTCCGCTGTAACTGTGATTGGAGTTCCGTGTTCATCACTTCCAGAAACCATCAGAACTCTATTTCCTCGCGCTCTTTCGAAACGGGCTTGGATGTCTGGAGGCAAATAACAGCCTGCTACATGGCCTAAGTGGAGTGGGCCATTAGCGTAAGGCCAAGCAACACAAATTAGTACATGCTCATCAACCATGCCAATCCCTATTTCAATGCGGGTGTGATGTCCTTCTTGAGTTTCACCCTTGTAATGCTAGACTTGCATGGGTTTATCTTACTTCTATTGACTAGTGAATGGCGAATTGATAGAATCAAATTTTTCTCAATAATTCATCATTACATTGGGTTATCATCAAGAACTATCACCTCTCATGTGCTACTTACCCACTATCGGGACTCGGAGTCGCAGACTACAAATGGACATCACTTTACTAGTATTTTATGCCGTTTTGGCATTGGGAATCTCCTTTATTTGTTCAATACTTGAGGCGGTTGTATTATCGGTACCTCATACTCATATTGCAGTTCTGCAAAAAGAGGGTAAGAAGTCAGGAGATTTATGGGCGCAACTGAAAGATGATGATGCGGTTAAGCCTCTAACTTCGATCTTAACTTTGAATACAATCGCTCATACAATGGGGGCTGCTGGTGTTGGTTCACAGGTGCAGACTATTTGGGGAGAGGAGTATCTTACTGTTGCTTCGATCATTCTAACGATCGCAGTCTTATTTTTATCTGAAATTATCCCAAAGACTCTTGGCACAGCATACTGGAAAAAACTAGTTCCAATAACTGGAATGATTTTACAGATTTTGGTTAAATTACTGACATTTATCATCATTCCAATTCAAATCTTAAAATCAATTCTTCCAGCGGGAGGAGATACGCTCGTCACTAGAGATGATGTTGCCGCCATTGTTGACCTCGGTGAAGAAGAAGGGATAATTGAGGCAGATGAAGAGGAAGTGATTCATAACTTACTGAAATTAAGAGATATTAATGTTAGTGAAATAATGACTCCGCGAGTGGTTATGACCGCTTTTATGTCAACATCGACGGTTGAAGAGATACTACAAGAGCATAAGATTATCCGCTTTTCAAGGATACCGATTTATGAAGAGTCGATAGATGAAATCACAGGCTTTGTGATACGTTCTCAAATATTGATGGCAGCTAGCAGAGATGAATCGGACAAATCAATTGGAGAGTTCAAGAAACCAGCAATCTCTATTCTCGTCGATGACTCTGTTGATCATGCCCTTGAGGTATTCCTAGAACAAAGGCAACAAGTCGCTATTGTCAAGGATGAGTTTGGTGGTACTGCCGGACTTGTAACTTTGGAGGATGTTCTTGAAACATTGCTCGGTGAAGAAATAGTTGATGAATTAGATGAAGTAGATGACATGCGCGAATTGGCGAAAGAATTTGCAGAATCGTCAGATGATTCCCCAGAATAATTTATTAGAAATTGTTCTCCAACCATTGCCCAATGTGATGAGTCCTTGTTGAATTGGTTCTAGCACCTGAATGTGGAAGGTCTCCAATTAGATGTGTTGTGAGAATCTCTCCTCTACCAGCCTCAATCATCGATGATACAAGCAGGTCGTAATGAGATCTCCCTAGGACTGAATCCTCTTCTGCTTGTAAGATGAGAGTAGGTTGTTGAGGCAGACCCCAGATAGGAACATCTAATTCTATAAGTGAATGAATAGGTTTTTCCTGTGGATGAAGTGCTGAGAATTGAACTAGTAACCTTCTTTGAATAGATGAATGGAGTAATCGTGGGATTCTGTTACGCGTTAATGATTCATCATATACAATTGAATATTTAGTCATAGGAGATTCGAGTATCCATCCTTTTACCTTACTACCCCAAGGATATTCGTCAATTCTTTTTGAGAGATTAAGTCCTACGAATCCACCCATAGAATGCCCATAATACACAATTTTTGTGATATTTTTTGAAGGTAGTAAACTATCTAATGCGCCCATTAATTCTACAGTGTGTTCTACCACTCTAATCGCAGTCCATTTTTCAACAGGCATTGCCTTGCCGTGCCCTGGCATTTCAACTATCAAGGCATGCCATCCCTGTTCACAAAACCATTCAGCACGTTCTCGTACAGATTCAGCGCTACTTTTCCAACCATGTATCATTAATAGCATTGGTGCGCTTTCATCTCTACGATTCAGCATTGCTCTGGCTTCAATACCCCGACAATTAACAACCAATTCTACCCAAGGTTCAATCTCTATACTAGGCTTTTGAAAATCTGCTGTTGTAAATATTTGAATGATTATATATTCAATAAAGAGATTAATCATCAACGCAATAATCAGTAATGCAAAAATAACATTGCCTAATAGGGGGTAGTTACTGATTATTAGAATGGCACAAGTGGTGAGAAGTAATATTAAAAATATTACAAATCGTCCATACTTAGACTGGTTTATCATGATGATCAACAAGAAGTGATTTATTCATCCTTTGAACTATCTGTGGAATCCTTTGTTGCATCTTCTGCATCTTCTGCTTCTTCTGCATCCTTTGCTTCCTTTGCATCCTTTTCAGCTTTTTCAGCCTTAGCAGCAGCCTTAGCAGCAGCCTTTTTGATATTATCTTCTCTCCTAGAAGCAATCTTGTCACCCCACTCTCCAGCATTTTCAAGTCTGCCCCAAATACCTGTTGAGACTTCCCCTTCTGCTGGTATGTGTTTTACCAAGTATGCTCTGAACAGCAAGTCATAGAGTCCTTGGTCCATATCACTATTTTTCTTGAAATTTCTATTTACAAACCATAGAACAATGAAAATTATACCAACTACTAAACCACCGATGCCCCAATAATTTTTGCTATCGAAATCAGATATATTGAACATTACGAGCATGAAACCTATCAATGTAAATAATCCAACTGTATTTGCTAGAATTGAATGAAAAACACTCGCCTTTTCACCATTTGCAGTCATAAATTTTGTTCTTGAAACAAAGTGTCCAATTGTTCTGCCGGTCTTTGCTGGAATTACGATTACATTTAGAATAATCATTACGGCTGCTACGCCAAAAAGAGCAGTAGTTGTCGCGCCAGTATCAGCGAAAATCACCATTCCAAGTCCACCAAGAAGTACTGAGAAATTGACGGCGATATTTACCCACCAACTGATTGAACGATTCATTTTTGATGCTAATTCATAACCTTCTGGCAATCCAGTTGTACGAGGAGTTTTAACTTTCTTCGCTTTAACCGGCTTAGCTGAAACAGTGGTTTTCGCTGCTGCCTTTGGCTTCGCAACCGCTTTAGGTGCTGCTTTAGCAACTGCTTTTGCTACAGCCTTAGGCTTTTCATCCGCTTTTGTTCCAACATTTCCTGCTTTATCGAGTAGTCCCATTTTCTCACGCTCACTGATACATATTTCCAACTGTCTGATAAATTTCAAACTGTTCTGATTCGACGAATACTTGGATGTCTGCGCCATCCATATTTCCTAATTGGCCATCAACGATGGCAAAGAATGCTGCTCTCAAATCCTCGTCGGCAGATTGTGGGTCACTGCCGACTTCCTGGTATACTTGGAAATCTGGACTTTCAATAAATTCTGCGACGACATCTTCAGGGAGATTTGAACCCAATAGATCATCGACAATTGATACGAATAAAGTAAAGAGATCTTCTCCATCGGTTTCTTCTGCTTCCTGTGCAACTACTGATTCTTCCGAAGATGCGATAATTGCTTGCAATTCCTTTCTTTGACCCATTAAAGATTCTAATTGAGGTCTTAGTTGGGCTAATAACTCAGAATCACCAGAACTTTTTGCCGCTTGGTATTCCGGTTTAAGCGAACGTAATTCATTTTCAATAGCCAATAATTGCTCAGAAAGGTCCATGTCTTCATCAAGTTCTAGACCAGTGGTTTCCTCATCCATTAATTCAACAGTTGGGGCATCTCTAATTTCTGAAACTTTGTCATCCATTTGTTGCTTTCTCAATACGATGATGTCGCGGTCTATCGAATGACCAAACCGGTCAGAGTAACGATCCAGCAAAGAACCAGCTTCTGAATTAGCAATGCGATCAATGTGTCCGTAAATTTGTGGAAGTGGTTTATCTGAACGCTTTGCCCAAAGGTCACCATAAGATGAGTCTGCTTGCGGTGATGTGGATTCAACCACTGCAGGAGTTGCTACTGGCAATGGTGCATCCATGACTGGTGCAGCTGGTAGTGGCAATGGTGCATCCATGACTGGTGCAGCTGGTAGTGGCAATGGTGCATCCATGACTGGTGCGGGTGGTAGTGGCAATGGTGCGTCCATGACTGGCGCAGGTGGTAGTGGCAATGGTGCGTCCATGACTGGCGCAGGTGGTAGCGGCAATGGTGCAGGTAATTCTGCATTCATAGCAGGCATAGGTGGCAATTGTGAATCCATGCTTGGCATGGGTGGTAATGCCGGCATTGGAGGTAGAGGAAGTGCTCCTAATGGTGGCAATTTATTGTCCTTTTTTCCATCATCTTGCTGACTCATACGGCTTACCCCACCTACGGTGGGTTAAACTCTACCCTTGAACCTTACCGATGAAGGAGTATGCTCCAGATGGATTCAAAGACGATGTATTTGTTTCCAATTATACGATTTTAGCCCAGCCTTTCAACACCAAAAATGTCGCTCCAGCCTCACTTATTTCCAAAATTTGTCCACGCGTTAGATCATATCTTTTATCATGGAATTGTGCAACAGCATCCTCAACTGTAATTTCTACCCGTAACTTTTCTTGACCGTTTAGTGCCCAGGCCTCTTGAAGTGGCTTATACGGGTTAGAACCATCCGGGTCCAGACGGTTTAGTGGAAACTCACTTACTCGCATGCCTGTTTTCCCATGAAGAGACGTAGGCCATCTAATTTGTCTCCTAGTATCGATAGTAACAACTTCATCAGTTTCTCCCGCATTACCTAGAACTACTGAAGAGTCGGTTTTCAACAAATTAAGAAATAAACCATCATAGGAACCAAGTGCACCAAAATTACCTTCTCTAATTCTTTTTGAACGTGCTTCATGATTTACCACTTCTGCTAATTTTTTAATCGATGCAGCGCTTCGTTGCGAAGTTGAGCCTTCTCTATCGTATTGGGATTTGAGACCGTGTTCTAAATCCTTCAATATTGTAGAATAATCTCCTTGTTTGTTTGAGATAACTTGTAATTTCAAGATCATATCATCAACACCATCTCTAATTCTCCTAGACCATCCATGAGAGTCAGTTTCATTGAAGCGAGACATGCCTCCTTGTACATCAACACCCTCACCACGAATATGCGATACCAATTCTCTTCTTGCTTCAGAATCTAAGTGGAATAAATTAGGGTCGCGGTAGTGTAAATGAAATCCCCTGTGTCCTGAAAAGGTAACTTGTAAATATTTTTCATCGAATCCGAATTCAGGCTGCAAGAAATCGTTCCAAAGACTCCACCCTTGTTCCTGAATCACACCTAGCATGGCGGGGAAGTCTCTATCGGTTACGCCTGGCAAATGGTCACCATCTAGGTCAAATATCAAATCAGCACCTTGCCAGAGTTTGTCAGCCATTTTCAGCTCATATGGTCTTTTCCAATATGCAGTTGAGTAGAAACAAGAATGCATTGCTCTTTCCGATAGAAATGACCTAACATCTTGCATATCGGTGAAACCTTTGTGTCTAATTGGAGGTGAGCCTCCAAAGGGAATAAACATCCACTCTCTTGACTTTAATCGCGGAGGGGTCCAGAATTCAGATGTACGATAATATTGTCCAAAACGATGTGCGAATCGGGCCCAACCAGTTGACATTTTTCATCCTCCCGTAGTAGGACAGAAGGTGACAGTTTTTGAACTAAGTGAAAGTTCATTCTTTCTGCATCCAAAATCTTCCTTCGGATTCATTGATAGTAGTTGATGTATCTGCGCCGGTTGCTTCAACATAATGTTCCCAGCACATGTAATACTTGTCAACTACCATCGCATTTCCAAAAGTTAAACGTTCTCCACATTTGTGACATCGCGGACCGATTTCACCATTTGGAGTCTGGGCCAGTTGTATGTGTTCGTGTGGCATAGGGCTTGCCTCTAAATTATGCGGGTGCTGGCTAGTCTTTGAACTTGAGCATTAAAATCTCACCAAGAAGTATCTTCCCATTCTGCTGTTTGACACCAATTTAGTAAATCCAATGCAACTTCACATGATTCTGCAACTTCTATATTTTCATCATTAAGAAATTCCTCTAGAATCGGTTTTGCCGAATCATCACCAATAGCACCCATTGCCTCAGCAGCCTCATGCCTAACCATGATGTGTTCTTCTAGATCGCTCAATCGCTCAATCAAAGTAGGGATGGCAACAACATTTTGCATCTGTCCAAGAACATAGGCTAATTCATGACGTAAAAGAGCACTCTTTGTGGTAAAGGCTGAACATAATGCTAAGCAAGCCTCATCTGTACCATTATTTCTTAGCGAAAAAACAGCCCTCATTCGCAGAAACATCTGATTGCTTTCATCCAAGAGGCTAATTTTTAGCGTTTCAACATCCTTTTCACTAGAAGGGGGTGCTGGATCGACTGAACCATATTGGCTAACAACCGGCGCCCTATCCACAATATCCATTTAATCACCTTTTCATTCAGGAGAGCCAATAAACTTCATGCTACTGGTATCGAAAGTCGAATCTATGAGTCCAAGTTCTTGCCCTTCCTTGATGAATTGACGTACCGCAGAACGACCCTCGTCCTCATAATCAATCGTTCTATTATTTACATACATAGAAACAAATTCCTTATTTGTTTCATCATCAATTCCTCTACCCCATGCCTTGGCAAATTCAAGGGCGTCAGCAGGGTGCGCAATAGCATGTTCAATGCTCATTTTTGTGTACAAAGTGATATCCTCCATCACTTGTTGACCTAAATCTCTTCTAACGACATTACCACCAAGGGGCATCGGCCAGCCATCGGTTCGATCATTCCACCAAACACCTAAATCCAACAGGACATTCAAGTCATGTTCAACGTAAGTTAATTGGCCCTCATGGATAATTAATCCGGACATAAATGTACCATCTAGGACTCTAGGAATTATTTCATCAAAGGGTACTACTTCAACTTGGCAATCTCCCCACGCCAACCTCAAACCAAGGTAAGCACTAGTTTTCATACCTGGTACTGCGATTATATTGGAGCGCACATCATCTTCAGAAACCCCTTGCATTGAAACGACCATCGGACCATATCCTTCCCCCATCGAAGCACCACAGTTCATCAAAGCATAGTGTTGTGAAATTTCAGGATAAGCGTGAATAGAGACCGCAGAAACTTCAAGTTCTTGTTTCATGGCTCTGTGGTTGAGAGTTTCAATATCTTGTAGTTCATGTACGAAATTATAGCCAGGAGTAGGAAAAGCTCCTGTTGTCATTGCGTGGAACATAAAAGCATCATCCGGATCTGGTGAATGTCCAATACGGACCACCTTATTACCTTCAGCGTCTAGTGGCAACTCAGTGTGCATAATGCGTCCGACCAAGATACCCTTCATCAATCAACCGCATCAATCTATATGGTTAATGATGGCAAATCGTAAAGAATGATGATTCGGGGGGTTTTTCACCGAGATGTTTTCAAACCATATGCTTTCAGCAAATTGAGGGCGCATATGCTACGAAGCCGAATAATTGATTTCCAATTCTCATCCATAGCGATGTTGTTGTTAATTATTCTCGTTCCAGCAACTACTGCTACATCATCTGGGCTATCTTATGCAGGCGGACTCTCAAACCCCTCAGAAGTATCAAATAGCCAATCAGTGGACATTAATTATGACAACACATTGTTAGCGACTGGATATAACGGAGTACTAACAATCCATAGTATTGAAGACAATTCATTAATAGCAAGTTTTGAATTGATTAGGCAAATTGTTGATTTGAAATTTTCTCCCGACGGATTGACATTAGCACTATCGTTAATCGGTTCAGAAGTCCGTACTGATAATATTCAATTGATTGATGTTGAAAGCCTCCAATTAATAACAAATGTCAATAGTAATTCTAACTCTGAAACAAAATCTATTTCTTGGAGCCCTGATAGTACTATTCTGGCAGTTCCTAATTCGGACAAAGGTGTAGATCTATTGAGAAAGTCTGACCTAAGTATTGAGGTGAGTTTGTCTAGTGGACATAATACTGATGTGTCTTGTATTGCCTTTTCAACTGATGGCAACATGGTGCTAACCGGTGATGAATCAGGACGAGTGTTGACATGGGATCGGCTAGGCAACCCTACAGGAAAACAGTGGGACTTGGATAGCGAAGTTGTAGGTTGTGGCTTTGATAGCGAAGACTTGAGGATAGGTCTACTGAGTGAAAATGGAAGGTTGAAAACTGTGGATCCAAATGGAGGTGCAATTAATCAGAGTGACTTTATTTCGGGAAGTGGAATGTTATGGTCTAGTGATGGAACTTACATTCACATTATAGAATCTAGTACCCAATCAAAGATTATTACCATCGAGGCCTCTACATTTTTAGTCAAGGAAGAGACGATATTATTCCATCGCGCATCAGATTTTGCAGTTATTGAAAACTCAAACTTTTTGCCAGAGAAAATATTTGTCACCTCAGATACCCAAAATATTGCCATATACGGCTCGCCCGTATTACCAATTGGATACGGTGAAAATGGTGCAGATTTAGATGGAGACGGTGTTCCTGATCATTTAGATGATGATGACGATGGAGATTCTATTTCAGATGATTGGGACATCAATTGTGTTTCAAGTGCTGAGGAGTGTTCAAACGTTCCAAAACAAGATGATATTAGAAATCTAAATATTTGGATTAACCAAACTACATTAGAACTTGAAGATGTAATTACATTAAATTCTCAACAATCATCCCTCATTAGAAACATGTCTCGCAAATCCGTTATCGCAGACCAGCAATTAAGCCATTCCGAAGCAGTTAGGTTCTCCAACTCTGTTTGTGAGAACATGGACACTGCTGATTTCATTGACTCGTGGAAGGCTGCGATTGAATTATCTGTAGGTCAGGTGGAAAATGGATACGTTAGTTGTAATATTAGAAGTGGAATGATATTAACTGAGGTAGACGATGAAAGAACAAGAATAAAGATCGTATTGAAGGTTTCATTTACACTGTTCCCAGATGCGCGCTATCCACTTCAATTATCACTCATGTATCAGCCAGAGGCAACTGATGGTTCAATAGCCAATTTAGCTGAAGCGCACCCAATTCATGTTGTTCTAGACGGAGAACGTGGACTACCAGTTTCATGGAGTCCATGGTGGGTTGAAGAAAATAAAATTAATTTACAACTGATAGAGGATATTCCTCCCAAGCCCACAATGCTAGAAACTTTTGTCAAAATCACCATCGAATATCCATGGATTGCAATATTCGCTATCTTGATGCTAACCGCATCAGCATTAACCTATATTAGAACAAGAAATGCTAGTAATGTTGATTTAGAATTTGCATTTGATGACTTTGATGACATCCCTGAAGGAACTAAAGAGAATGAATTTGAGGAAGAGGAAGAGGAAGAAGAATCATTGACCCATGAGGAATTAATGAGAAAGCGGCAGATAAAAAGAAAAATTGGCCGCAAAAAGTCACAACCTAGTGAGGCTGTTTCGCAAAACGAATCAGAATCTACCATCGGTGGCTTTTACGACGATGAAGATGATATTGCACCTGTGGTTGTACGGAGAAGGTCTGGTAGTGTTAAACGAAGTCGTGACGGCACCGCTGTGACGGGAAAGCGTACTACATTGAGTTCTATAAGCGAACAGACTGCTCCAGTTATTGCTAAGAAAGTATCAACTAAGAAACCAGTCATCAAAACCCGCAGAGTCGTTACTGGGCAAAACGATAATCAAGTAATGGATGATGCTCTTGATCGTTTGACTAACAGTGATTGATTACCAACAGAATTGGGCACCGGCAGTCAGTTCACATGCTTCTATCAAAAATTGGTTCAATCCGGCTAGATGGTCATCATCAAGTCTATTGAATACCTCTCCGAAATATCGGTCCAATCTCTCGTAAGATAATTCAGAACGGCTAATGGACCAATTGATTACAGCATCTCTTTGTTCAGAACTGGTCTCGAAAAGAGCCAACTTTGACTCAAGAGCGTTGTGTGCTGCAATTATCATTTCTTTAGGAGTGTCAATTCTAGCTGCGAAGACCCCGAAAACCATCGGTTTTCCTGATTTCTCTAGCCATGCTTGCCCTAAGTCTAATTGTACCATTGAAGGATACTCTTTTGCACTCTCTAGTGCTCTATCTCCAATCAGTAGTGCTCCATCACAATTATCTAGCATCAAATCAAAATCTGGACCCATTTGGGTCAAAGTTGGATTCAATCCCTTGATCTTCAAAAGATGCTTCAAAAGTGCTACCGATGTTGCCGAATCAGAAGGCAAAGCAATAGATTCCATTTTTTCTAATTTCTTGTTTGAAAATAATAGTACACTACCGACTTCACCCTTAGAACAAATACCAATATCCGGAATTAATATTAATTCGTCAGCATGTTTTGCATAATCGGCAGCAGGGATTGGCGCTAGTACACAATCTCTGCGTAGCAAATGACCAGTTAACCATGAAGGTGGTGCTGGTAAAACATTCCATGTTTCATCAAGACCATAGAATAAAGGGTCACAATTGAGAAAGGAAACACGACCGATTGTCCTCGTCCAACCATGGGTCGCCATAATGCGAGGGGGGGCCTACTACTGAAAGGTGTAACTCATAATTGGTTTGAGTTATTGGGCCATTTTCAAACCGCGTATTGGCTTTGGAGTTGGGGCAATGAATCTTTCAAATCGTTCATATGTTGTATTCCTCTTTACAGGAATACATCCAGCATTTTCAATCAATTTAGACAATTTACTCAAATCATGATCTAACGGCGCAGTGGAGCCTGCTAAATGCATAATAGATTCCTTTTGTACCGTTCCATCAATATCATCAGCACCGAACTGTAATGCTAATTCCGCTAACCCATCACCAATATTCATTCGATATGCCTTGATATGCGGTATAGAGTCAAGCATTAACCTTGAAACTGCAATGGTTCGTAATACTTCAGTTCCTGTAGCACATTGAGCTTCAGGCAGCCTGGATGAATCAGGCAAGAACGGATATGGCACAAAACACTGAAACCCTCCAGTTTCGTCAGCCAATTTGCGCAATTTATCCATGTGGATTAGACGATGCCTTAGCGTTTCAACTGTTCCAAATAGCATGGTACAATTTGAAGGCAAGCCGATTTGATGAGCGGTTCTATGAATCTCCAAGTACTCCTCAGAACTCTCTTTCCCATTACAGATTATTGCCCTGACCCCATCATCTAATATTTCTGCACCCCCACCAGGTAAACTACCAAGTCCTGCATCCTTCAGTATCGTCAAAACCTCTCTGTAAGACATACTAGACAACTGTGAAAGATGTTTTATTTCAACTGCTGTCAATGCTTTAATTGTGATATGAGGGAATTTCTCGCTTACTGTTTTGAATAAGTCTCGATAATGGTAAACATCCCAATCCGGATGTAATCCTCCGACTGAATGAACTTCATCAACATATTCTGCATAATTCGACAAATCATCAACATATGCCTCAATGTCCAGTGAATAAGCGTCAGCAGATTTCTTACTTCTTCTAAAGGCACAAAAGCGACATGCTAAGACACAAACATTAGTTTGATTCACATGTACATTCGAATTAAAAAATGCAAAGTTTTCAAAACGTGATTTACGGACAAAATCAGCTAACCTGCCCACTTCGTTAAGATTCTGATGATGATATAGGATCAATCCATCCTCAATACTCAATCTCTCCCCTAAGGCAACCTTCTCAGCGATCGGAGTGATTGTTTCACTCCACTGCTCGGATTCTAATGATTCGGCTAGCCTCTGTTGCCAGTCATTCTGGCAACCTGCAAGTAACTGAGATGATGACCACTGTTGCATAATTATTTCACCTTCAATTATGCTCTTTTCTTACCGATTGCAAACACTCGAGAATAGACAAGGAATTTTCTAAATTCTTCAGCGATAAATACTCCTGATGCGACAGCCATTATTATCAGCCAATCCTTCCCTTCTAGTTCAATTGTAGATAATAGTGAACCAACCTGGACATTGAGAATAGGTATGACTTCAGACGAGTTATGAATTATTAGCCATAGTAGTGAGAACGATATCACAACTGCATAATTTATTGCTTTGTTAGAGAATAGTCCCAATTTGAAAACACTATCCTCGCTACTTCGGCAATTCATTACATTGAATAATTGGAATACTACGAAAACTGCGAATGTCATTGTTTGGGCATAAACGAATCTATCTTCTGAATAACTCTCCCAGTCTTCTATTGCTGCAGAATCTCCAACCAAGCACGCATTGCGGTCAAAGTGCTGAGATAAATCCTCCTCGGTAAATGGTAGTCCATCACAGACCTCAACTCCTCCACCAGCAAGGAAGAAAATTATGAGAGTTCCCGTTACCATGACAATTCCAAGATAGAATATTAATGCAATATCAGAAAGACTCGGTAATCCTTCCTGAACTGGACGCGGCGGCCTATTCATCACGCTTCCATGCTTCTTTTCAACACCAAGTGCAACCGCGGGAGGGCCATCCATTAGGATATTGATTACCAATATTTGAGTAGCTGTAAGTGGTAAATTCCAGCCAAATATGAATGTAGAGACAATGATTAATGCTACAGCAGCAACATTTGTTGAAATCTGGTATCTTACAAAGTTTCGAATGTTTTGATAAATTTTTCTTCCTTCTTCTATGGCAGATACAATATTTGCAAAGTTATCATCCTGTAAAACCATGTCAGAAGCGTCCTTTGCAACATCTGTACCCGCTATTCCCATTGAGATACCAATATTTGCCCGTGATAATGCTGGCGCATCATTTACTCCATCTCCTGTCATTGCAACAATTTCACCATTTTCCTGTAAAGATGAAACTATCCGCATCTTTTGATCTGGTGTCACGCGAGAGAATATGCTTGTATCGCCACACACATCTATCATTTCTTCATCAGTGTAATTGGATAACTGATGGCCATTTACCGCTGGAACTATCCCATCTGTAATATTTAATTCCAAACCTATTGCATTAGCGGTAATTTGCTGATCTCCAGTAATCATCTTTACCTTTATTCCAGCTCTTTGGCAAATTGCGATTGCCTCTTCCACTTCGGGGCGCGGAGGATCCATTATTCCAACTAGTCCCAAGTAAATGAATCCAGACTCTATCTTAGTTACATCATCAATATTTTCATCATCACCCATCTTTCTAGCACACAATGCTAATACGCGCATTGCTTTCGATGCCATGTCCTTATTGGACTCGACTGCACTATCAAAATCAGATTGCCCGATTGGTTGAATCTTTCCATCTAGTATTTTTCTATCGACTAAAGTCTTGTATCCGCCTGCTCCACCCTTAGAGAATATCCATTTTTCACCCTCGTATTCATGAATAACTGTCATTCTCTTTCTAACGGAGTCAAAAAAGAACTCATGGATACGTGGATGACGTTGTGCGAATTTCTTTACATCGCCATTGATTTTCCACCCTGCGACAGCACAAGCAGAATCCGTTGGATCTCCTATCGCCTGCCATCTCCCATCAACCTTTGAAATTTGAGAATTGTGACATAATGCCAAACATGCGGCTGTTAATCTGAAACCAAGGTCATTTTGTAATGACGACATTTCCGTATCGGAGACATTTGAGCCTTCTTTCATCAAAGTTCCTTCTGGTTTGAATCCGTTTCCAGAGATGTCGAATTTTCCAAAAGAGGTGCTTATTTGACGAGCAGTCATTTGGTTTTTAGTTAAAGTACCTGTTTTATCTGAACAAATAACAGTGGTTGAACCGAGAGTTTCCACTGCCTTCATTCTCCTAATAATCGCCTTATGTTGAGCCATGTTTCGCATTCCTAGAGCTAGAGTGATTACCAAAATAATTGGTAAACCCTCAGGAACAATTGCAACGAAAATCGCCACAGCGACCATGAATTGTTCTAATGCTGCATCCCAAATGTCAATATTTGGATCACCATAAGCGATTAGCATTTTTAGTGACACTAAGAGAAATGCTACTATTAGAGCAACAAATCCAAGGAATTTTCCTAACGATTCTAATTTCATTTCCAAAGGAGTTGGAGGGGATTTACTACCGACAATATCTGTTGCGATTCTGCCTAACTCGGTTTTCATACCCGTTTCAACAACAATACCAACCGCTCTCCCAGTTGCGACACAAGTGCCCATATAAGCCATGTTTATTCTTTCTGCAAGTATCGTATCATTATCACAGACATTCGGATTTTTCCTAACAGTGTGAGATTCTCCGGTTAGAGCCGACTCATCGATTTTGCATTGGAATGCTTCTATTATTCTTATATCAGCTGGTACATTCAAACCTCCTTCCAACTTTACAATATCACCAGGAACCAATTCTTGTGTAGATATTTCTACATCAATCCCCTCACGAATGACAACACATTGAGAAACAGACATTTGTTTCAGTGCATCCATTGCTTGCTCAGCTTGACCTTCTTGCCAAAATCCGAATACTGCATTTGCCGTTAGAACAATAAAAATGAATATTGCATCTCCAGAATTATGCCCCGGTAATGCTAGTGCAACTAAAGCTGCTGCGATTAACAAATAGTTGAGAGGATCGTGATACTGAGATAAAAACCTCATTATAGCAGATGTTTTGACAGGTTCTTGTAATTTATTAAAACCATATTTCTCTTGCCTTTCGCTAACTTCAGAAGGCAATAAACCATCTAAATTAGTATCTAATTCAAGTAAAATATCAGTAGTTTCAAGGTCATGCCAAGTAGTTGTAGACATAGTATTCACCTTGAATGCAAGAATCATCCAATAACCCTGCGAAGAATTGATGATTTATGAGTATAATGGAGGAGAACCCATCAACTAATATTGAATATAGGGGATATAATTATTATATTTTACAAGTTAGAGAATTTTCTAATACTAACATTTTATCTGCATTAGGTTCAAAATCCCAATTCACTTGGCTGAGATTATGAGCGCTCTGGGCGAACCATATATATCGGCCGATGAGTCTCCTATGGAATTGACTCTCAGAGTAATCCTGGTAGGTATTGTTCTTGGTGTTTTGATGACGGCAGCCAATGCATATCTGGGTTTATACGCAGGCATGACCGTATCTGCTTCAATTCCTGCTGCAGTGATGTCAATGATCATTTTACGCACCTTATTTGATGATGTTTCAATTCTTGAAAACAATGCAGTGCAAACCATGGCAAGTGCTGGTGAATCACTTGCTGCAGGAGTTATTTTTACAGTACCAGCACTACTAGTAATTGGGCTATGGGAAGATATCCAATTTGTTGAAACGTTTGTAATTGCACTTATCGGGGGGCTTTTGGGTACAATGTTCACCATTGCCCTAAGAAGATTATTCATCGTAGAAGAAGCCCTGCCTTATCCTGAAGGTGTTGCCTGTAGAGAAGTACTGGTTGCTGGTGAAGAGGGTGGAGAAGGTGCATTAGCAATCTTGTATGCACTAGGAATCGGTGCAATATATGGATTCATGGTAAAGGGTTTCAATGTGACACATCACACAGTTGAGAGTTCTGTAGATTTTCTAAGTACAAAATTATACGCTGGTATGGATTTGTCAATTGCACTATTATCTGTTGGATATATCGTAGGAATAAGAATCGCTTCATTTATTTTCTTAGGCGGAGTAATCGGCTTTGGGATATTAGTTCCAATTTATGGATTGATAAACGGCTGGCCTGAAGCATCAAATGGAGTAGAGGCTTTCTATAGCGTATGGTCTACGCAAATCCGCTATGTTGGCGTTGGCGCCATGGTAGTGGGAGGAGTTTACACTCTATGGTCGATGAAAGGAACAATCTATAATGGATTGTCAAAAGCATTTGAAAAGAATGATGAGGCTGCGTTTGAAGTCGTACGCACTGAGCAAGATCTACCGCTTCGCAAAGTTTTGATGGTCTGTGGACTACTTGTTATTGCGACCTTTATATTCTATGCCATTGCATTGGAATCAGTTGTATTAGCTCTTGCTGGTGCAACGTTTTTGGCAGTCGTTTCATTCTTTTTCGCAGCCGTTGCTGGATATATCGCTGGTGTGGTTGGATCTTCTAATTCCCCCGTTTCAGGAATGACAATTGCAACTTTATTATTCACAGTTGCACTTGTATGGGTAGTAGGTGACTTATTTCTTGGATTGTCTACAGGCACTCTAATGTATGCAACATTACTAATCGCCGCAATCGTAGCATCTTCAGCCGCTATTGCCGGTGATGTCATGCAGGATTTGAAAACCGGACACATGGTTGGTGCAACTCCATGGAGGCAACAGATTGCCGAAATAGTTGGTGTCGTAACCGGTGCTATTGTAATTGGGCCAACATTAAAATTACTACATGAAGCATTCAGAATATCAAGTACTGCTTGTGCATTAGATCCACTACCTGGTGACCCTGAATGTAAAAATGCACTCTTCGCTCCACAGGCTGAATTAATTGGAGCGATTGTCGAAGGTGCATTTGGAAGTGGTTTAAATCTACAAATGGTATTACTCGGAGCAGTTATCGCCGTTGTATTGATTAGACTAAGTATGCCAGTAATGAGCGTTGCAATTGGAATATATTTGCCACTCGGACTATCAGTTCCGATCATGTTAGGTGGCGTAATTTCATACATCGCTCTAAGAAGTGCCCACCTTAGAATAGATGGTACACTCGATAGAGAACCAAGTTCAGAAGCAGTTACTGCTGCTAAAGAAGTAGAAAGTAGAGGGGTCCTAATTGGGGCAGGATTTATTGCAGGAGAATCGATAATGGGAGTTTTCGTAGCGGTATTAATCGTTATGAAAATCAATCTTCCTGAATTATTAGGAATAGGCGTATTAGGAAACTTACTTTCACTCGCTTTCTTCGCTTGGTTTGTTGGAATATTTATCTGGTTAGCAACAAGAGCATTGCCTGAAGGTGGCAATTTACTAACCGATGCTATAGTCGTTGCAAGAAATGCGATTTCACGTGCATACCAATCACTAATGCCTAAGCGTTAATCAATTCCTTGTAATTCGTCTTAGAGATGAGGCGCAAGTATCAAAGAGCCCCCTCATAGCCAATGGATCAATAGGGTGTTTTTCATGACATTGTCAATATCAGAACTTGAAGAGTTTGCAAGAAAATGTAGAGTTGAAATCGTCAAAATGGTTTACCGTGCTCAAGCCGGTCACCCTGGTGGTTCACTATCGGAAATAGACCTAATTTCAGCACTTTATGCAACCCGTATGCGAGTGCGTCCTGATGAGCCAAAGTGGGAAGATAGAGACCGATTCATTCTATCCAAGGGGCATGCCTCTCCTGGAATGTATGCAGTCTTGGCAGAGATGGGTTTCATTGATCATGAAGACTTACATTCATACAGAGTTCTTGGTGGAAAATGCCAAGGACACGTGGACATGAAATGGTGTCCAGGTGTAGATTTTTCTGCAGGTTCTTTGGGAATGGGCCTTTCATTCGGCCTAGGGTGTGCAGTAGCTGCTCGCCTAGACAATAGTGAGCGAAGAACATTCGTAATGATTGGAGATGGTGAAATCCAAGAAGGTAGTGTGTGGGAAGCAGCAATGGCTGCAGCGCATCATGAAGTTGGTAACCTCAAAGTAATACTTGACCGCAATAGAATTCAAAATGATGACTTTTGTGAAGCACAAATGAGAATGTTTGACATTCCTGCAAAGTGGAGAGCGTTTGGCTGGGAAGTCAAGGAAATAGATGGACATAATATGGAAGAGGTAATGTCTGGACTAGATTTCCTTGAGGCTACTAACGACAAGCCAGCAATCTTGATTGCACATACTATCAAGGGCGCTGGAGTATCCTTTATGGAAAACAATCCGTCCTTCCATGGGGCAGCACCTAATGATGATCAATTTGCTCAGGCAATGGCAGAACTAGGCGAGGTGATTGTATGAGTGATATGGCAGCAACAAGAGATGGGTATGGGCAAGCATTGCTCGAAATAGCAGATAATCCAAAGGTTGTCGTACTTGAGGCGGATTTGGGTAAATCAACAAAATCGTTACATTTCAAGAATAAATATCCTGCACGTACAGTATCATGTGGTATCGGAGAGCAAAACATGCTACTAACCGCTGCAGGTCTTGCGTCATCTGGTTACATCCCATTCGCAAGTACATTTGCAATCTTTACTGAAAGAGCATTTGAGCAAATGCGTAATGGAGTTGCAAGACCGGATTTGGCGGTACATTTGTGCGGCAGTCACGGTGGAACTCACACGGGAACTGATGGTTCTAGTGCACAATCGATCGAAGACCTTGCCATTTACCGAACTCTACCGAATGTTGTAGTTATGCATCCTTCTGATTATGTTTCAACCTTGGAATTAACAAAGCAATTGCCTGAATTGAATAAACCGTCCTATATGAGAACTGCAAGAAACAAAACTCCTGTAATGTATAGTGGAAGAGAATCCGAAATAGTTATTGGCAAAGGAATCACATTACGCCAGGGAACTGATGTTGCGATTATTGCATGTGGAGTACTGGTTTCGGAATCGATGAAGGCTGCTGAAATGTTGGCTGAAAAGGGTATCAATGCAACAGTAGTTGACATGCACACCCTAAAACCATTAGATGGTGCTTTAATTGATTCATTAGTTTCACAATGTGGTGCGCTTGTAACTGCGGAAGACCACAATGTAATCGGTGGGCTAGGTGGCGCTGTTGCAGAACATTTAGTCACCAATAAATATGCTCCATTGGAAATGGTTGGTGTCGCTGATAGATTCGGTGAATCAGGTCAATCTGATGAGATGTTAGAGGTTATGGGACTCAATTCAAAATATATAGAACAGGCGGCTCAACGAGCAATTGCAAGAAAATCTTGAATGATTTTTGTATTAAATCACACTGTTGTCTTTATTGAACTGCTTTTGTTTGAAAGGGATTAATTCATAGACAACCGGCTATGACACCGTACCATGGAGTTCTTCCTAGATACTGCCGATGTTGACGAAATAAGAGAGATTGCTGCGTGGGGAATTCTCGACGGTGTAACGACTAACCCTTCTCTAATCAAAAAGAGTGGACGCGATTTCAAAGAAGTAGTGAGAGAGATTGCTGGTATTTGCTCTGGCCCTATATCTGCTGAAGTTACTGCAATGGATACGGATGGAATGATCGCTCAAGGCCTTGCATTAAAGGCTGATTTACCTGACAATGTAATCATAAAGATTCCATGTACTGCAGAGGGTCTAGCAGCAACTAAGGTTCTTAATGAAAAGGGGATTGATACAAATGTCACATTGGTTTTCTCTGCTGCTCAAGCACTAATGGCTGCAAAGGCAGGAGCAACATATGTTTCACCATTCATCGGAAGAATTGACGACACTGGTCATGATGGAATGAATTTGATCGCCGAAATAATGGAAGTTTGGGCTAGTTATGACATCTCGACAAAGGTTTTGGCAGCATCTATTCGCCACCCAACTCACGTCCTTCAGTGTATCCAACTAGGAGCTCATACAGCCACAATGCCAGCAAAAATATTCCGCCAATTAATGAAACATCCACTTACCGATAAGGGGCTTGAAGGTTTCATGAAGGATTGGGCTGCAGTAGAAGCAGCTGGTAATGCATGAAGTAGAAAATGAACTTTATATGACGAAGGAGCCTTCATCAAGTAGTGGAGTTCACCTTAAACATGGAGGAAGCATTATGACTAGCACTCAAGAGAAATTGGAAATGCTGCTTGACGGGGTTTTGGAACCTTCAGAAATAGCGGAAGATCCTGCTTTAGTCTCGCTCGCAGAGCGTCTTTATGGAATTAAAGTTGCAGTCGCAAATCCGAAGAAACCTAGAGATATGATCGCATCTCCGCTATCATCTGATATTATTGAAGTATCTCCACCTACAAATATGCTCATAGAAGTCGTTGAACCGATTGCTGGCCCACTCCCTACGTTAGAGGAATTACCTGATTTGCCACCTGCTCCAGGAATCAGCAGTCGCAGTAAAATGAGTCTAATGTCAAAACTAATCTTAGCAGAATTGACAATCATAATCATGAATATATTTGGATTATTTTCATTTGTTTTGGGCGGACTTTGTAAGTCTGACACCCTATGTCCTTCAGATGGATATACTCGTATTAACTGGCTAAGTATTCACAAAGTTGACAGTGGGTGGGGCTGGTCACAATCTGTGCTAGATATGGCAATTGGAATTCCCGACATCATTGCCCTTTCATTAGGAATTATAGGATTCTGGTATTTCAGTCGAAAGTGATAGCATGCTATCAGGCATAGATACTGAGTTCGTGGCATATATAGGGATGTTTCTGATCTTACTTGCATTCTTCTTAGAAACGCGTAATAAGTTGCATAGTAAGGATAAGCCCTATCTTTTCTTGATGGCAATTGGTTCTGCATTGTTGGCAATACGCGCATATCTCATTGAGGAGTGGGCATTCTTAATTCTTGAATTAGCATGGTTCTCAACAGCATTTTTAGGGATTTTAGTGAGTGGAAATTCAAAACCCACTCTGGATGTAGAAATTGAACTAAAATCATCAATAGATGAATAGAGACTAATTTAATTCACAACGATAGAAATTTCTAGGTTGGACACTGGATTCTGTTCGTTTAAACAACCGATTTGTCATCGCTTGAAGCGTCATGTTGATGAGCGAGTGATGGTCGAGAGGGTTTCATGAGCCAAGGACATGGCAAAGCCAAGCGAGGAATTCCATCTAAGATAGATAATTTCAATGAATGGTATCCATTCATGGTAGAAGCTGCTGAATTAGTTGACAAGCGATATCCGATAAAGGGTATGGATGTATGGCGGCCATATGGTTGGAAGACAATGAAACTGATTGATGCACTCACGCATTCTGAGATGGAAAGGACTGACCACGAAGAAGTTCGATTCCCATTATTAATCCCTGAAAATCTTCTAGAGAAAGAAAACTCTCTCGTTGCTAAATTAAAGAGAGCGAGAGAAGAAGGCGTAGATGTAGAAGATTTGCGGGAGGAAGATGAAGAAGGTGGTTTCAAGAAAGAAGTTTACTGGGTAAAACATGCTGGTGATAATGATTTGGATATCCCTATGTTTTTGAGGCCAACTTCCGAGACTGCTATGTACACAATGTTTCCTCTTTGGATTAGATCACACAAAGATTTGCCTTTGAAAGTCTACCAGACGGTCAACACCTTCCGCTATGAAACGAAACAAACGCGTTCATTCATAAGAGTACGAGAAATTCATTTCTTTGAGGCTCATACAGCACACGCTGATGAAGATGGAGCTTCGAGACAAATTGTAGAAGACTTAGAAATTGTCAACAATTTGATGCATGACTTATGCCTTCCAGTGATTAAGGCCAAAAGACCAGTCTGGGACACATTCCCAGGAGCATGGTACACAATTGGAATAGATGCTATAATGCCTAATGGAAGAACTCTACAAGTTGCTTCTTGCCATCACTATCGTGACCAATGGGCAAAGGCTTTCGATATTACATACGAGAATTTAGATGCTCAACAACAACATTGCCACCAAACCACATACGGGATGTCTGAGAGACTACTCGGTGCAATTGTTGGTATGCACGGTGATGATAATGGATTGATTATGCCTCCAGCAATCGCTCCGTATCAAGTTGTAATCTGTCCAATGATAAAGAAGAACTCAGATGTTGATACAGTCGCAATATCCAATGATATCGCAAAGCAACTACGTGCTAATGGACTAAGAGTCAAGGTTGATTCAAGAGATATTAGAGCAGGGCAAAAATACTATGATTGGGAGATTAAAGGTGTACCATTGAGACTCGATATTGGACCTCGGGATGTTGCACAAGGAACTGCATTTGCCTGTAGAAGAACCGGTGGAAAGTTACCATTACCAATAGATGATATTGTCAACGCATGCAGAACAGTGTTAAATGAAATTTCAGATGAATTAAGGCTTAGGTCTAACGCACATATGGATGATGTTATTCAACCTCTACCTACTTTTGAAGAAGTTGATGGTACATGGGTTATGAATGGAGAAATTGAAGATGGTAAAATTTACGAAATGGCCTTCGATGGAACTGATTCTCATGCTGAAGTAATAGAGAGAGCAACTTCTTTGAATTTCCTTGGTGATGCTACTGAAGATTATGAGGAGGATCGTCCTTGTCATATGACTGGTCAAATGACTAGACGTAGAATATTACTTGCAAAGACATACTGAGTGTAACTTCACATTCCAAGAGATGATGGATCCATTCCGTCCATATCACCGTCTTTCATCATCTTACGCATTTGCCTGTTGAGTTTACGGTTTCCACCCATCCCCTTCATCATCTTACGGCTCTTATTCCATTGACCAATTAACTCTCGGACATCCTTTTCACGAACACCCGAGCCTCTTGCTACACGACGAATTCTTTCAGCCTTAATCTTTGCAGGTTCATTCTTTTCCCATGCAGTCATTGAATCCATAATAGTACGATAACGGTCCAAGTTGGCTTGCATTTCTGCTTTTTGACCCTTTGACATAGCACCCATTCCACCCAGCATATTTCCTGGTAAGAATGACATTAATTTGTCAATAGTACCGATTTTAGACATCATTTCCATTTGCTTATACATATCATTTAATGTGAATCTACCAGACATCATTCTCTGGGTTAGCCTCATCGCTTCTTCCTGGTCCATATCTTCGGGAGCCAAATCTATGAGTCCCTGAATATCCCCCATTCCTAGAAGTCTTGAGATAAATCGGTCGGATTCAAACTTCTCTAAGTCACCAATCCTCTCACCCACACCAATGTGAACTATCGGCGCTCCTGTTGCTGCTACTGCAGAAAGCGCACCTCCACCTCTTGCTGTACCATCCAATTTTGTGATTACTATACCAGTCACTCCTGCGAGTGAATGGAATGATGCGGCAACTGGTCCAGCAGCTTGTCCTACTTGTGCATCTATTACCAACCAGCGTTCTGTAGCATTGGTTAAGGCGGAAATTTGTTCTAATTCTTCGACTAATTCAGCATCTAATTGATGTCTACCTGCTGTGTCAACTATTACTAGATCACAAGATGCTAATTGTTTCAGCCCATTGCGTACAATGGTTGGTGCATCCTTTGTTTCTGGCTCACCATAAACAACAACTGTAGATTCTTCTAATAATTGGCATAATTGTTCATATGCACCTGGTCGATGAACGTCTGCTTCTATTACGCCTACTCTCAAGCCGTGCTTCTTACGATACCATTCTGCCAATTTTGCAGTTGTAGTAGTTTTTCCTTGACCATATAATCCTACTAGAAGCAAAGTTGCCCCATGAGGTTGAAATTCATGCTTAGAACCTAATAAGCGAACTAGTTCGGTATAGAGGATATTCATTGCATGTGTTTGTAATGTGATTCCAGGACGTAGTTCTTCATCGCGGATACGAGACTCCATTTTTTCGACGATCTCTTTGGTTTGACGTACGTTGAAATCTGCTTCTTGAAGAGACCTGCGCAAACTACGAGTCATTTCTCGTAATTCTTCATCATCTATCTTTCTCTTAGACTTTAACAATCCAATAGAGCGGAAAATACCCTTGGATAAGCCTTCAAGTGCCATGGCTTAGCGTGAAAGCCGCCACTTTTCAACCCATGCCTATTGAGGGATGGAAATTATTCTCTATTGGTCATTAAGAGGAATTTCAAGCCTTAGAACATCGCCTTCTAATTTTGCATTTACTTGACTTGCTTTTGTAGAAACTGATGTTTTTACTTCTTTTTCTCTACCATTAAGTCCAACAAAAAGAACTCCTTCTTCGCTTCGTAGTGATAATTCTTCGCGTTTAATTCCAGGATAATGCAAATATATTATTTCAACACCCTCTCCTAATTCCTTGACCATTCCCCTATGGACCTCATGATGTAAAACAGAACCTATAGAATGAGGTCCTAAACCATTATCAATCTCTACAATTGGTCCATACAAGTATTGCCCCACCTCTCTTAGTCTCTCAATCCCAACAACTTCTGTTTCAAATAATTCCATGCAAGAAACATCGACTCCGAGACTATCTTTCAACTCTTCAATTATTTCTAATTCAGCATCTCTCCTCGTCTTTAGGAATGGATGGTCGAATTCCGGAGTTAGTCTGTTTACTAAGCATCCTCCAATGGGTAAATTAAATTCTTGCAGTGAGTTCTTAGCGCGAATTGTTTCATTGACGCCCATTCTTTCAGGTATAGTGACCAAAGTAAAGGAAGTAATTTCATCATTGGAAAGGACTCTCCTTACATGCAAAACTCTACGTTGGAACTTTTCAAGTTCATCTTTCATAGCATCACTTTCCTTTCTGCCAAACATCATTGAACGAATTCCTCCAGAAACCCTCATCATGCGAATTAGTCGATCAGACCACGCTTCAATTAATTCCGGTAATGATAAAAATCTCAACGTATGTCCAGTTGGAGCTGTGTCAAATACAATCACATCCCAATTTGGGTCTTCTACGTGCTGCAATAACTCATCAAATGCCATTGCTTCATCCAAACCGGGCAATACCATATCTGATGTCTTTATTTCCCCCTTTATGTCCTTAATCTCATCCTTGGCGCTAGGATCTAACATCATACCCAGACCCCCAAGACCTCCAGAAGAGTTCATTTTCTCCATCGCAGAACCAACTTTTGGCAATAGAGAAGATATTTTTGCCTCAGGGTCCATCTCTAGACCCCATAAGCCATCAACACCCTCTATTGGTGTTACTTTGCTCCCAATAGTCACTCCTAGCGAATCCGAAGTGGAATGTGCAGGGTCACTGGACACTAACAAAACTCGTAAACCTGAATCGGCAAGCCAAACTGCAGTTGCTGATGAAGTGGTAGTTTTTCCGACTCCACCTTTGCCGCCAAACAATAACAATCGTGCCATATAATCTTGCCAACAATAGGTTACGCTTGAAGATACGCATAGCATACAACGGCTTAGAGCAATTAACTTGCAAAGTCATCTAATGGAGGCAGATTCATCAATTGATTGAAGAAGTGAACTCTTCTGCGACATATTATGCTAAGTGAGAACTTGTTGTTTCAGGTAGCAACATTCGTATCTCTAATCGGTATGACTCTCGGTTGGAGAGGCGTGATGACAAAGTATTCTGGATTTTATGATTTACCAACTGCTTGGAATCAAATGTTCTGGGGAATTATTATTGGAATGGTTTACGCAACCACTTACTATAGTTCATTAGTTGATCCATATTTTAAACTCATAGCAGAACTTGAAGGGGCACAAGTCCCTAATCCAGGTTCGCTGTTGATTTTAACCATACTAATGTCGGTAACTGTCCACATGTTACTACGAAGAGAGCGGGTGCGAAAGGGTGGTTCTCATCCAACCAGTGGATGGGCTTTGGGTCTAGCAATCGGTGGAATGACTTCAATGGTTTTGATTTTCAGGTTCTTACAAAATGAGGATACTCTCTTTTCAGCAAGATTGTTACTAACTGTTGCAGCCATTGCAATAATTACGCCAAGATGTGAAGCAATGATTACCGCTCATCAAGGATTTATGATGCTAAATGGAAGGAAATGGGGTGCTATATTTAGATCAACCACTTGGCGAATTGGTTTGTTGGTAATGATTCCTTATTCAATTGCCAACCCATTTGGATGGGTTTTTATTGGCTCGATGATAATGATTGTAGACCCGAGAATAGAGGATTGGGTTTGGGCATCTATCCCTAAACCGGCAAGACGTAGATTGAGGAGAATTTGGGCCTCAAATGAAAGAGAAAAGCGGTCCAAAAAATCTCTCGGTGAAGAAGAATGAATAATTTCCCAATTACTCCAAGTAAGTAAGTATCTACTAAGTGACTTGCCAATAATAATTTGGTGCATTGTCAATTCATAGCAAATAAGGGGTTTTGTGGGCTTTCCGCTAGCAATGGTTATACAACCCCCGCTTAGCCCAAAAGATATGGGTTCTTGCCCTTATTGCAAAGCAACAACTGAATCGGGAGATTCAATTTGTTATTCATGTGGCCGTGTTCTTGCCAATATGAAATCAAGTAACTTTAGACTTGAGCAGCAATTCAATCAAGGAAGCTTGTCATCTTCGTACAAAATGACTCCAAAACCGACTCAAAGAGGCATGGTTCATACTCATACTGGAAGGTCTAAAAATATCTTAAAACGAAGAAAGAATCGTTTTCGAAGTTTTGTAATGCTATCACTAGTGGCCTTCATCATGCTATCTCCACAGGCTAGAGAGCACCTATTGGCTGAATGGGCTGGCGTTCAAGAATATATCCAAGATGCTGTGTCGCCATATCACCTATACCCGGTTGAGGCATCATATACACTGGAAAAAACAGTATACGTAACAAATTCTGGAGCACAGGGTTACTTGGTAGAGAATTTGGCAATCCCTCCAGCTGTCAGTTCTGCACAAGGTTCTGCTTACGGATTTGAGTACACTGATGGCACACCGTCTGAATCTCCTAATTCAATTCAAATGACAACTGCCATTAGCATTTCTTTTGGAAATGAAAATTACCCGATCCCCACCACCGGTTTACCAACTAAATCTGCTTCTGAGAAATTAGTTACTTCTGGTGGACATGAAATCTGGTGGCCTGGCGTTGGAATTGGTGCTGATTTTTGTTCTGTTAGCAGTTGTGTCAAAGTATTAGTCAATTTGGCACCAGGTGAATCTAGCAGTTTCACATATTCAGTTGGAGTTCATTCAACATCTTATTCATGGCATAATGATATGCGGGTTGATTCGAGGATTGCAGGAAAGGATTTAGGAATAAATGTTGAGAATAGTGGAGAATTCTCTGACGTCTCAAGTAGAGATGATGGGAGGAAGTTCTATGATTTTACAGATGACAAATGGTACGACAGAGGTTCACCTGCAGGATATGCTATCAATTCACAGGCAGAAATTGTTCTATCTACTGCAGAATTAATTAGCGCAGATTTACCCGAAGGATTACAAGATAACGCTTATGCATTCTCAAGAGCTGCATTTGATTACCTTCACAAGAATGTTGCTTATGATAAATTTGCTCCTAATGTTGCAAGAAGTGGTCCTTCATGTCTTAATGATGGACAAGGCGATTGCGATGAACAAACCAATGCATTTCTCAGCCTACTACGCGTCAAGGGAATACCAGGCTGGTTTGTTTTCGGCGCGTTGACTGATGCCAACTATGTCAATTGGGAGGCGCATGCATGGGGCTATATTCAACTGCCAATGAGTGATCAATGGTGTGATGAAAATAATATTGAACGTAATTCTTGCTTCGTAAACGGTGCTGTCGATGTCGTTAACAATAAATGGTTATTGAATACACCAACTGGGTATATTGATTGGATAGAAGAAGCGGATGAAACTGCGACAAAATTGAATAATTTCTATCATCCAGTTACTCAAACCAACGGAATTGAAAGAGAACGAAGTTATGCTACTGGTTCCGATTTGGAATTAACAGGTGGAACATATCAGGTTAAAATGTACCCTGAAACATTTAGGTGATAATATGAGAGTGATAATAGGCGGAGCCGGAAGAGTCGGTACTGATTTGGCCAAAGCATTGAGAGCAGAAGATTTGGATGTAGTCTTAGTTGATTCAGATTCCCGTGCAGTAAAAAATGCTCAAAATCTAGATGCTTTGGTCATACATGGTGACTTTGTATCGAGAGAGAAATTGATTGAGGCAGGGATAGCAGAATCAGAGGTATTTATCGCGGTAACTAATTCTGATGAGAGGAATTTGTTAGCATGTATCTTGGCTGAACATACCAGCAAGGAGTCAGGCGGTAAAAATTTACTATCCATATGTCGCGTTAGAGATAACAAATATGTTAAGGAACAAGAACAAGGATATTTGGCAGAATGGGCAAAGGTAGACCACGTTGTAAATCCACTAGATGGTGCAATAGATCGCCTACATTTAGGTTTGAGAACTCCCGGTATTGAAGAAGTAGTACCTTTCGGACACGATGCATTTGTCATTGAATTGGATGTTACTAATGAAGCAACTGACGTTATTTTCCTGAGTCTAAAAGAAGCTGCTCAAAACATTGATGGAGAATTACCGCTAATTATTGGAGTCAAGCGAGAAGGTGAGAAGAGTATCGTTCCTGACGGTGAATTCGTACTAGTTCCAAATGATAAAATCGCTGTCGCCACTACTGGCACTTCAAGTTTCAACCATATTTTGAGAATCTTTGGACATCAGCCAAAAAACTTCCCTTCTGCCCCTAAGGTGGCAATTATTGGTGCTAATAAAATTGGACAGAGAGTTGCAGATAAATGGCTATCATCTGGAGCTTCGGTTACAATGATTGAAAGAAATTTACAAACAGCCAATGATTTTTCAGGAACAAGAACTGGAGCCAATAAGAATATTGAAGTAATTCATGGCGACCACTTAGATAGAGAAATGCTGAAGGAGATTGGTATTTCTGAACATGATATTGCAATTGCTGCATTAGAGGGTGATCACGCTTGTATTGCAGCAGCATTATTGGCTAGTGACATGGGTGTGCAAAGGACCGGTCTAATGCTACATGATGCTGATTTAGTCAAGGTTACTCAACGTATGGGAATTACCTTTGCTGTTGATATGAAACGAGTGGCTGTTGATAACTTATTAGCCCTAATTCATACAAAAACTACTGGTGCATATGCATTATTATCAACGATTCCAGAGATTATCGGCATATCGTTGCCTGTGAAGGAAACTGCAAAATTCTGTGGATTGAAAATATCTGATGCAAATTTCCCTGAATGGATGCGAATTGCATTCATTCAAAGGAGAGTCAGTGTTAACAAATGGGAAAATATGAGACCTTCTCCTGATAAGTTAATTATCGAAGGTGACCGATTAACCATGTTCTGTAATCCAGATAGGGTTGCAGAATTGGAAAAACGATTCAAGGTATGATTGTAATGCGAACTGATGTACTAAGTATGATCTTGGGGTGGACGCTAATCGCGTTAGCGATTCCACTTGCTGCATCAGGTATCGCTACTGCTTTTTTAGATAATATTGAGTTAGCATTAATCGCTTTTGCAGTACCGAGTATTATCTCTTTGACTCTTGGAGTTACCATGTTGACTCTTTGGACAAGGACCAATACTAGCGAGAGACTGAGGGATAAGGAAGCCTTTGCTGCTGTAGCACTAGTTTGGCCATTAGCAGTTTTGATAGGCAGTTTGCCATTTTGGTTGGGGGGAGTGTTCGTGGGACCATTTACCGGTGATGCAACTATGTTGGATATTGGCCGTGGTGCAGTAAACTCATGGTTTGAATCAATGTCTGGATTCACCACCACTGGTGCAACTGTTATTTCTCATAATATGAGTCCTAATTGTATTCCTGGTCCGATGGACTGTATTAATGCACAACCTCGTGGACTTCTACTTTGGAGATCAATAACACAATGGCTTGGTGGAATGGGAATAATCATGCTTGGAATGATGGTATTGTCAAGAATAATTGGTGGAGGAATGGCACTGGCGCGGGCTGAATTAACTGGAACATCTCTATCAAAATTAAAACCTAAATTACAGCAAACTGCATTGGCATTATGGAGTTTGTATATTGTGCTAACAATTGTTGAAATGTTATTGTTGAAATTTTTGGGCGGTATGACATTATTTGATTCAGTGAATCATGCACTAACAACTGTTGCATCTGGTGGATTTTCAACACGAGATGCGAGTATAGGGTACTATGATTCTTTGACGATTGAAAGTATTATTATCGTCTTTATGTTTATTGCAGGAGTGAACTTTACACTAATATGGTTATTTTGTATGAGGGAATTCAAAAGAGCATCTAAGGATGAAGAATTTAAGAATTATCTAGTGTATTTGATTGTTGCAATATGTGCAATGGTATTAGCTCTAATGGCTACTGAGATATCTCTTGGCAACTCATTAAGATACAGTTTATTCAATGTTATTTCTATTGGAACTTCTACTGGATATTCTTCAACTGATTATGGTGCTTGGCCGATCGTTACACAAATGATATTCCTGACACTAATGATTGTTGGTGCCTGTGCTGGCTCTACAAGTGGAGGATTAAAATTACTAAGAATTAATCTGGCTTTCAAAGTAGCAATGCGTGAAATTATACGAATTGGACAACCAAGAAGGATAGACCGTATTCGAATGAATGGTGAAGTTGTTGAAAGACATCAACTTGGTCTGATAGTAGGTATGTTATTTGTATGGATTGGTTTATTTGCAATATCTTGTGTTTTGTTGGCGATATGTATGCCAAATGAATCCTTTGAAAGTATAATTTCAGTCGTAGCATCATCATTGGGTAATACTGGACCTGCACTTGGAGAATTTGGCCCTAGTAATACTTGGGCTGAGATGAATTCTGGTGCCTTACTAATTACATCAATATTGATGTGGTTCGGTCGTTTGGAATTGCTAACGGCTGTTATTTTATTACATCCAAAAACATGGAAGAAGGAAGAAAAGATTTTGACAGAAAGATCTGCTGTCGCCTTGCTTAGAAGAATTATTCCATCTAAAGATAAAGAATGAAACTCAGAATAATTTAGTTTGACCTGGATCTTTTTCCTGAATTATTTCCTCTTCTTTAGCCACCTGCTGCTCAATCTGAGGTAATGGTTGGATCTCATCGCGCCTTTCAAGTAACTTAATTTGGCTTTCATTATAATTGGCAATTAGATCCTTTGTACTCCTCCGAGATAAAGGAAGTCCTGCTAATGAAGCATGTTCTTCTGCAGTAAAGCCAAGGCTCAATGAAATTGTGAAGTCAGAAGGGTCGCCAATTTTTTCTTCAGCCGACATTAATGCTGACAATATTGGCATCATTTCTTCTCTAACCGTTGATTTATTTGCACCGCAGGTGCTCGCTAATCTGTTAATAATCGTTGGACGAGTGTATGAACTACCACGGCGGAGATAATTAGGGTATGATGCGAAAATACGCCCTTCTAGAGGTGTCGGGTTAGCAATACTGGCAGATAAAGCGCTCAAATTAGAGCACCAATAAGTAGAACGATGTGCGGTATTTAAGAATCTTCCATAGAACATTTTATTGGCTTGTGATAGGGAACGGGCGCCTCTAACTATTCCTTTCACATCAGTAAACAAGGATGCATTATTCCAATGCACCCAATTCATCAAATCATCTGGAGACTTATCTATAGTACGGGAAATAGATGATGCTTCTTCGGCTGATCGGCTCCTATACAAATTATCTAGTCCAGGGAATATTTCAATCGAAATATCTCTCTGACCTGCTGCGATTTGCATACGAATAATATCCTTAGTTAGTGTTATTTCTTTGTCAACACAAACTACCTGCAAATCACGAACCAATGCCCGTAGATCACCTGGGTTGGCCCTAACCAACTCTTCAACAGCCGAATCTTCAAATTCAATTTTCTCCTCGCGTAGCACTCTTTTGGCAATTCTTCTAAGGGCTTCATCGCTAGCCCTCTCAAAAATTATTTTTTGTAAATGCTTTGAAAAACGATCTCTAGTACTTCTCCATGAGGAACCTTTACCCCATAATCCCATCTCCTCATTACATGCCATAATAACTGGCTGCATGGTGGAATCAAGTAATCTCAATAATTCCGCCTTACCTCCAGAATCACCACTGAATGTTATTGCCTTACCTGCAATTTCATCACCCATCATAGCTTTCTCCAACTTCTCTTGACTGACTTCTCTTAATCCCCCAGAGAGATGGTCCACTTCATCTAGTAAAATCAAAGTCCTTTGGTTTTTTTCATTCGGATCATGGAATAAAGAGCGATGGGTTGAGCCTTGGGTTGCAGCCTTCCTTATTGCACCAGCATTTCTGGCATCGGATGCATTGAGTTCGATTACATTCCAACCCATATCAGCTGCTACTGCTCTTGCAACACTTGTTTTTCCAACACCCGGTGGCCCCACAAGCAGTAGCGCCTTTTTATTCGGAGTACCGGATTGCCAATCATCCAACCATTTACGGATTTTACGGCGTTGAACTTCATTGCCCTCCAATTGCCTCTCGGAGACTGGGCGGTGACGTTCAGTCCAATCGCTCACTTCACCCATAATATACAGCCATCACCGATGGTTATTCAACATTCACAATTCTGAGATGGAAATTCTTGATTGTTTGCCACTATCTCTGTCCCTTAGTGTAACTGTATTATCTTGAAGTGATTGATGGTCAACTGTAATGCAAATAGGAACTCCAATTTCATCTGCTCTTGCATAACGCCTTCCTATTGAACCACTTGCATCATAGATTGAAACAGTTCCAAATTTGGAGCATAATGATCGGTGTATCTCCTTGGCTAATTTACCCATGCCATCCTTTTCAAATAGAGGGAATACACAATAATCAACAGGTGCAATCGATTCGCTCAATCTCAGAGTAACATATTCTTCACCATCTTTTCCAGACTCATCATAAGCATGGTCCAGTAAGTGCCAAATTATTCTATCAATGCCAAAAGCAGGTTCTACAACATGTGGTATATACCATTCTCCAGATATGGTTTCAGTTCTCTGAACACGCTTTACATGTGTTAAGTCAACAGTTACCGACTCACCATTTTCCAAAGTTACTTGAGTAGGAAATTCACAGTTAGAAGATAATTGTTCTACAGCCTTTTTGACAGCGCCTGCTAGTGCCCTAAACGCTGGGCCTGCTGTTGCTCCATCGGTAGTCCATCCATCAATCTCTACAATTTTTGGTTGGGCAAATTCGCGACGTGCTCGAAGTGTTTTTCCTGTTGCTTTTTCATGCGCTTCAAGATCATAGCAACCTCTGTGAGCAATCCCAACACATTCAACCCACCCATATGAACCAAGAATTTCCACATCCCAGCAATCGGATGCATAATGAGCCATCTCATCGCTTTGATGTTGTCTAAATCTTAACTTGGAACTATCAATTCCAATATTGGTTAGGAAATCAAATGTTTTTGCCATGAACAGTCCAACCGTTGGGTGACGAATTATTCCTTTTGCAACTGCATCGGTAATCGACATTGTGATTTCACCATCAGTTTCTGATAACAAATTCATCTGAATGGATGACCATGGCGAGAAGTCATGTTCTGGGTTAACCTCTGGGTCAATGAAATATTCTAATTCCGCCATGTTAAACTCTCTAAGTCGAATCATACCTTGACGCGGGCTGATTTCATTTCTGTATCCCTTTCCAACTTGTACTGCTCCGAATGGCAATCTCTCGCGGTTATGCCGATATAGGGAAGAGAATGACGTGAACATACCTTGTGCTGTTTCTGGACGAAGGAAACCTGGTCTGCCTGATTTACCTGCCCCAATGGTAGTGTTAAACATCAAATTTTGAGCAACTATTGGGCTCCAGTCACTAGCACCGCAAGCAGGGCATTGCGGATTAATATCGCTAAGTAATTGTTGCAAATCCGATTTTGTTAGAGAATCTGGGTTGGGGTGATGGGGTTCGAGAATTGTATCAGCTCTACTTGCTTCTTCGCATGAATTACAATTTGTCATAAAATCAGAAAACTCTCCAACGTGACCACTAGCCTCCAAAACAGCATATGGAGTAATTGTAGGACAAGATAATTCCACTATATTGCCCATAGAAATCCAATGATTCAGCCATGCTTGATTGACTTTATTTCTGAGACGGCCACCAACGGGACCAAAATCATACAGACCTTTTGCTCCGCCGTGTATTTCAAATGCTGGTAAAATGATTCCACGGCGCTTTAGCATCCCAGTTAGACGTTCTAGACGACCTTCCTCAGCATCAGCCATAGTTTTCACCAATTAGGCGGTGATGTCTCCAGCCTTTGAACCTCACCTAACAACGGCAAAGAAATTAATGCTTTAGTGGACAAAAATTTAACCTAACAAAGGCATTGTTTTTGAAAGATGGACACTTGGTAGTATTCATGGGCCAGTCGATGGTAGCGATCACGCAGCAAGATTGCACCGGTTGTGATTTGTGTATTGCCCATTGCCCCTTTGAGGCATTGTTGCCACTAGCAGAAAACCCACAGGGCAGAAAACACGGTAAAAGGCCTGTAATTGTAGTTGAAAATAACTGCGTAGGTTGTCTATCGTGTATTGGATCTTGCCCTACCGATGCCTTGTACGAAATTGCAATTCCAGAGAATGCAATTGAATCGCTACTAATGAATCCAACAAAACAGGAAGAAACAGAAATTGTAAATCGCTGGAAAAAGGGCGGCTTGGGTGTTGCTTGATTTTAGCAAATCCCCTCTAAAGACTTGCAATAGCCTTTTTCAATGAAAAAAATATTGCTATTGGTTTGAAAATAGAAATCGTTTTTACAGTTGCTAATAAGCGAAGAATTATATGCTCTTCACCCCCGAATTGGCCTCATCGGGTAGGCTTAAAAAATGGCAGATATACACTATCTTGAGAATCCTCTAGCCAAAGAGGAATTGCTGGAGAAGTTATGCCCACCCGTTCGCAACTGGTTCAAAGATAAGTTTGATGACTTTACCAGGCCGCAAAAATTGGCGATTCCTGCGATTATGGCCAAAGAACATTTACTGTTATGTTCACCTACAGGATCAGGTAAAACTTTGACCGCATTCCTAACTGTAATTGATAATTTAGTAAGGGCTGGAATTGAAAAGAAATTGGAGAAAAAAGTTTACTGTGTGTATATATCTCCCATCAAGGCACTGGCTAATGATATTCAAAGAAATTTACTTGGACCTCTGAAGGAAATATACGATAATTATTTGCCTTCTGGGACTCAAGAAGTAAAGGTAGGATTACGAACTGGTGATACCCCTCAAAGTGAAAGGCAAAAAATGCTAAGAAACCCCCCTCACATCCTGATTACTACTCCAGAATCTCTCGCAATAGCAATTACCTCTCCAAGATTTCAACCAATTGTAAATGCAGTAGAATTCATGATCATTGACGAATTGCACTCACTAGTACCCTCAAAGAGGGGAGTTCATCTCGCTTTGACTTTGTCTTACCTAGATACATTACTGACCATTCCGGTACAAAGAATCGGTATTTCTGCTACCATGGAGCCACTCGAAACAGTTGCTGAGTATCTCGTTTCAAGTGGAGATGACGAAGATGGTGTAGGAACAAAGGTCAATATTGCAAAAATTTCTGGCGCTAGGGAATTAGATTTGGACATTCTGATAACAGATCCAAAATTCAGTGACCTTTCGGTAATGAAAATACTTGAGAAGAATATTGAAGCTATTGCAGATTTAATTTCAGCCCACAACACAACATTGGTATTTGCTAATACGAGAAAAATGACTGAAAATATCGTTTTGAAATTGCGCCCACATCTAGGTGAATTAGTTGCAGGCCACCATGGTTCAATGGATAAGAAAATGAGATTAGATGTGGAGAAGAAATTGAAACATGGGCACTTACGTGCAGTAGTTACGTCTTCTTCTCTTGAAATGGGAATCGATATCGGTTCAATAGATTTAGTTCTACAAATTGGAAGCCCTGGCGACATCTCAACCGCATTACAAAGAATTGGCCGTGCTGGACACCACGTAGGAGGTATTCCAAGAGCGAGATTCCTTCCATCAAGCGTTGATGATTTACTTGAATTAGCCGCATTACAAGCAGCAATACAAACGGGAGAAATGGATCTTCTTGATTTCCCACAAAATTCTTTAGATGTTGTAGCTCAATTTATGATCGGATTGGTTATTATCAATGAAATTGATATCGATGAAGCTTTTGAAATAATTACCAATGCATGGTCGTATAGAAATTTCTCTTATGATGATTTCATTGATGTTCTTGATATGCTTGAAGAAGAACGTAGAGTATGGATTGATTGGGAAGATAATTTATACGGTAAGAAAGGATATTCAAGGATGATTTACTATACCAATGTTGGAACAATCGCGATGGATAATTCATTCCTAGTATTCAATGCAGAAGGATCGATACTAGGTCAATTATCGGGTTCATTCGTCTCCAATCTACGCGGAGGAGATGTTATCTTGCTAGGTGGTTCAACCTATCGGGTGACAAATATCCAAGGTACGAGAGTAAATGTTCAATCGGTAACAGGATATCGTCCTACTGTTCCTTCATGGTCCGGGGAAGCAAGGTCTAGGTCTAGAGAATTGTCAAAATCTCTTTTAGATCTAATCGGACATTGTTCATTGGCCCTGCGTCGTGAACAAGATCCAAGAGTATTACTGCAAGACGCATATGGACTAGGTTCCGA
>JAOMOG010000008.1 GCA_028353405.1 Candidatus Poseidoniaceae archaeon
ATTTGAAAGAGTGTCTGAAAGACTGAAATCAAATTCACCTACACCCATACCGAACTCTTCAGTTGGGATACCTGTCAAATCAAAAGCATAATTCATTGAAGCGGAATAAGTTCCATCCATCTCCCCACACTCGTCGTTGACGTCAGCCCACAAATCTGTAGAGCCTGTTTCAATACAGTTCCATTCTGTTTCATCTTCAGTTGAAACTGTGGTGTATAATTCACTAGCTTCATTTAATCTCCATTCTGTGTGGGATGAATCTAATCCAATATCTCCGCTTGCGCTAATTCCAAAATCAACATCAAGAACTTCTCCACCACCTTCAATTTGAGCGATAATTGTGAACTCTGCACCCATTCCAGCATTAATCGCTAAGTCTAGGTCAGCACCAACCAATTCGCCGGTACTGATATCAAAATATTCCACATATAGTGCATCGGTTGTAAATGTGTTATCAACATCATAACTTGCTTCTATATCAAATCCTGTAGGGTTCGTAGATCCAAAGGTTGTCTCATCCCATTGTGTGTATAATGCTGAATCTGCTAACATTCCGTGTCGAATTGTCAAATCAGTTGTTCTTGTCCAAACATCACCGCTAATTCCATTGACATTTTGTGCCGTATGGTCTTCTTCCGAAAGCACATACATATTTGATGCACCAGTTGTGATTTCTGCAACAATGAGTTCAAATCCTGCTGAAGTTGCAGCATCCATTACATCGCCAAGAACATCGTTAAAATCGATTTCGATAAAACCTTCAATGTCGCCATCTAGGTCAGACCAATCATATTCCATACCATATGAAACGACATTTGTAGGGGTTGAAGCCATGGCCCCTTGAGGGACGATGGATAGGGCTAATATTGTCGCTAAAAGAACGACGGAAACTGTTCGCTGGGACTGCTTCATAGATGGATTGAGAAGAGAGCCCCTCATAAAAGTTAGGGTTACTATTAAATTCAAAAATTACCTCAATAAAGATTCTCTCTTGTCCCATATATCAAGCCAATGTTGTAGGTCTGATTCTATGCCTGCTGCTGAAACACGACAACCGCAAGCATTAGCATGCCCGCCGCCCGTTGGATCAAGTGAGGTTGCTAGCCGAGATAAATCATAACGATCTTGTCCGTTTTCAATAAAGGAGTTAGCATAGAAACTAGCTGATAGCGCTGGCCTATCCGGAGTCTCTATTGCACCATCGGAGTAACCATGAATTATGCAGCAAGCATCTGCATCCTCTCCAGCCCATGCAGTTACTAAATAACCATTAGAACGAACTCCTTTTTCATCCATGCGACAAATCGCCAATCTATCTACAATCGTAGTGTTGTCTTCCACAATCTTCTGCGCCAAGATTCTGTCAGACTTGGCTCTATCAACATGTTGTGAAATTCTTTCATCTTGTAACAAATCTTTCAACGATACTCCGCTTGACAATAAATTTAGTACATTTTGAAGGTGCTCGGGGTATTGTAAAGAGAGTGAACGCGATAATTGTAATACTTTACCGTCGGCCAAAAAATCCTCCTTGGAAATCCCACCTGAATCTAATGCATCCACGATAGGCATTATTTCATTGAGATGATTCAAATCCAGGACTGGAGAAAGTAAATCATATGCCAATCTTGCTGCACTGGGAGTTGCCTCCCAATGGCAAACACCACCTCTAGCAATGAATTCCTCCTCTTGTTTTGGAGAAGGACGATTTGTTTGATGGTGGTCAAGATACCAACCGCAATTTTCATGGAAAGGTAAATCAACAATTGCGGTGTTTTCATCTATGTATGAATCCATTGCTCCTGAGCGAACCAATGCTGCATGAGCAAAAACAACTTGCGCGTTTGGGTTGGCTGCCTTGAGCACTGCTGCTGCACATAACCCATCTAAATCAGAGTCGGCAACAATACGTTTGAAATTCGGCAAACCTGCCAACTCCATGACCTCAGCACCGCTCACCATGCCCATGCGTAAGCACGGGTCAAGAATATGTTTCCCTTGTCTAAAGCCAAAAGTGACTTCAATAAAGCCTCCTTACCTTTACACATGGAGACCTCATGCGGAGTTGTTCTTGTAAACCTAGGAACGGTATTACTACTTCAATACCCGCAAGGGCATTGGGATTTCCCGAAAGGCCATGTTGAAGATTCTGACGCTGATCATTTTGAAACCACCAGAAGAGAATTATTAGAAGAAACTGGAATTAAAGATATCCATTTCGTAGAGGATTTTGTTGAAAGGAGCGAATACACCTATCGACATAGAGGTAAAATGAATACCAAACAAGTATACTGGTATCTAGCAGAAACTGAAAGAATCACCGTCACATTATCACATGAACACCGCGGCCATATGTGGCTTGATTGGGAACAAGCTGAAGAACAATTAACTCATGCAGAAACAACAAAAATATTGCAACGTGCACGTGTTCATATGCGCTCACTTGGCAAGGAATGAGTGTTAAATATCATCATATTGAGAATCGGTTTGTCTCATTTTTTGCAGTATATCTGTAATCCCTGATTCCGCTCCTCGTTTTCCTAATGGTTGCCATAATGTTTCTTCACTAACTAACATTTTTGATATCCAACGGCTCATGATAAACAGCCAATCGGAAAACCGATTGATATAGATGAGCGAGATGTTGCTAACTGCGTTTTCTCCCTCTAAATCATTCAGCCTAACCATCTCTCTTTCCAACCTCCTTGTAACCGTTCTAGCGAGATGTAAAGCGGCAACTGGGCCATCTCCGGTTGGTAAAATAAAACTAGACAGGGGTTCTAAATCCAATAGCCAAGCATCCATTTCTTCAAGCAAAACATCAGATTGTTGTTGACCGATTAATACCATGTATTGGGGGATTTTTTCCGGGTCGCAAGCCAACTCCCCTCCAAGATCAAACAACTCATTTTGAATCCGCTTCAGTGCTGAAGATATTACTAACTGAACACGTTCAATTGCTTTACTACCGCCACCATCTTCATGCGCTGGTAAACGATTAATTTCCATTGCTACGATTCCGAGAACTGCGTTTAATTCATCACAGCAACCTACGACCTCAAATCTCTGGTCAGATTTACTTCTACGTGAACCATCAACCAATGACGAACTACCGTCATCGCCTCCACCAGTGTAGACTCTTGTGATACGAACCATGGTGCCCCGCCCTCAACCCGACGAGGTCATGCCTCTATGAGTGGTTTGCGGGCGTTGAACCCCGCGTCTACGGCATGATACCATTCGATATCTTCTTCACCCAATGCCCAAGAAAATAGTGCGAGATTGCCATCTATCACTCCATACCATTCCAATCGACCTGGTTCCAAACAAGCTACTCTTGTACCTGTTGATTCCAGGTTTTTCGCTGTTTGCTGCCATTGAGAGACAAGTTTAGCCAAATATTCTGCAATCTCTGAGACATGTTCGTGATTTGGATTTAGTGTTTCTAGCAATACTTCAAGTTCTTCACATAGATCGTGGGCTTCATCATTCATTACCTGTAAATCAATTAACAATTTTGATGCGAGCGGTAAAGATTCTCTAGCACCTTCAATAGTGAGGATAACGGCATCACTTGGGAGGTGTGCGAGCATGGGGTCGGTGTCTAACAGAGCGGTTATCTCCATTGGACGACCTGAAAACTTTGAAGCATCTATAATTTCAGTCACAGTAGTTCCTTGTTATGGCACTCCTTCAAGTCATCGGCTAATTCCAATGAGAAAATGATGGTTTTCAAGATGGTTAATTCGGTCAACATAGACCCATTGTAAATCAATTAGCTCAATTATGACCTGTTTCTGCTCATCTTAATATCGAAAGTTGTGTAAAGGCTTACTTTCCGAGACTTGGAACAATGTTAACAGTTTTTAGTTTCAATTTACGAGCCATCTTGACTGCTGTTAGTCCTGCAAGTAGAATCCACATAGTTATTTCAATTATTATCAGACCGATGTATGCTGGGCCAATGTCTCCAAACAAATCAATTGCATCGTATGGAATACCATAAAATCCAATGAAAAGCGCTTGAGAAAGTATGCTAGATGAAAACCAAATCAATACTGCATACCAAAGCATTCCCCCTATACGATTTTGTTGTGCATCCCTAAACATCTCAATCCTCAATATACAATTAGTCGTCAATCCTCTTAAGTCCTCCGCCTATTTGTGCAAGGAATTGCTGCATATTGAGCAATTTATACATAAAGCGGAAACAAAATACCTAGTTAAGTAGTTTTCCGGAAAGAGTATGATTATTCCTCTTCGCTTAATATTGGAAGATTTTGTGCGGCGATTGGATCGATTAATTTCAAATATTGATGAATTGCTTTTATCCATTCTTTTGCTACTGCTTTCTCCCCTCCAACATCAACAAGAGAATCTAGCCATTTATCTGCTTCTTCAACATCTTGCATGAATAGATAAATTCTGTGAAGTGCCAAATATGCCATTGGGTTAAGATGTTCTTCATCTGCATCCCATCCCTTTTCGAAACAGGATATTGCCCCATGTGATCCAGATAATTGGCCACGCTGTAAGGCGACCATGCCCGCTTGTGACCATGCCAGTGGTAGACGTCCGATCAACAACCCTCTGAAAACAAGCCAAGTCTGAATTCCTGCTAGAACGACTAGAGAAAAGAATCCTGCCCATTGCTCACTTAAAGACAAATCTGGCCATGTCTGAATAATTAAGCCCGTCATACCAACACAGAACATGAATCCGGACATTGGAGCGATGAGAACTTCTCTGCGGGTAACCATCATGTGATGGACGCCTGCAATTATTCCAAAAGCACCTAGGAAAGCAAGAGTCGCTAAATGTCCTGAAACTGCAATTGGATGCGGTGCAGATTGGCCAATGAAAAATCCAAAAGTTATCAGTAATGTTAGTGTTCCAAAACGCTTACTGGGTGTTGGGAATGGTTGCCTTCTACTTCCTAGGACGAGTATTATTCCGACCACTGCTTCGAATGCAATCAGTAACCAACGCATATCCGATTCGTTAGCGAATATCATCTTCTGCCCCAACTCAACCAAATGGCCAGTGTTTTTCACCCTATGCTTTGTGATATCCGCTACCACGATTTATCTCTGTAGCACGATATAATTGTTCAAGCAATAATACTGATGCCAATTCATGTGGAAATGTCATCAAGGATAGTGAGATTCTGGCGATTGTCTGTGATTTTCCGCTCTTTGGCCATCCATCAAATGGTCCGATCGCCAGATGCGTGTCCTGCCCTTGTAATGCCCACTCTTTGCACAATGTTGCTAATTCTTCAGAAGTATATTGTTTACCTCCTTCATCTAATAAAATCAATATTCCTTGCTTTGATTGTAATTGTTGCAAATAATCATCAACGCTTAATTTTTCACTATGTACCTCGATTTTTATTCCCCGTGGCAATATCCTCTCACTATAACTTTGGATTGAGGAAGACATGGATTTATCTTTTGATTTGCCGTGGAAGTGAACTACAATCCTGCCCATAGATATGCCAATGTGTTTGAGCACATGGCTTAATCGCATGATTTAGTTGAATTGTTGATATGGAGTTGATTGTTAGGGTTTTTACACAAGCCTCAAGTTTAGGAGAGGAGAGGGTAAGATATGGGATGGTGGCCGTTCGCAAAGAAATCTGCAAAGCGCGTCGTCAACGACCCGCTATTGAAAGATAATCGCACCTGGATTGGCGAATTAAGAGATCTTTGTGAAATGAATTTTGATTCACCTGAAGAAGCTCGCCGGCAAATCCGCCATAGACAAGTTGAATGGCGTAATAGTTGCAGTGAAGGTATCTTGACAAAGGCAAATCTGGAAGGTTTGGAAAGCCGTGCTTTTCACCTTCTAACATGTGATGATTCGGAATGGATGCGATGGTTGGATGACTTGGATTTCTGGAAACCCGGGTGGAAACCTGTAACGGATGATACAAACGAGGCTTGAAGAAGGAGAGCCATAGCCCCAAACACATGGGTAAGCCGACTGTGCACTTGCTGTATACTTGTCCATTTAGTTGGAAAATACGTGGCTTAGTAGATTATATTGGTCTTGATGTTGATTACATTGGCATTAATGGACTAAGAGCAAAAAAGGAACTAGCTTTTGTCGAAGATTGGAATAAAGTTCCAGTCCTAACCGACTCCGATGGCTCAATCCATTACGATTCCACTCCGATGATGTTCTATCTTGATGAGAAATACAACTCCTCTAAATTAACGACAACGGGTGATGTTGAGCGACGCGATGAATGGTTGCAATGGGTTGATACAAAAATGTCTAAGGCAACCATTCCAATATTATATGGTGGATTATTTTCAGCCCTCCAAACAACTGTTCGGGTTTCAAAACTTGAAAAGTTTGGCTTCTTTTCTAGACGCCTATATGCCTGGGCAGGATTCCCAATAATGTGGGGGTTTATCGCTCGTTCAAGAGTGAAGAAAGATGGGCGCACCCCTAAGCAATTATGGCATGACCTTCTTAGTGAATTCACATCATCTCATAACGGAGATTTCTTTTCAGGAGATTCTCCTGATATCGTTGATTTCGCTGCATTTGGCTATATGCGTTCTATCTCACCCTTTCCTCAATTTTCAAAATTGGAAGACCATGAAGCTGGAATGGCTTGGTATAATCGCATGATGGCGACTATTCAATGAGGTGAAAAATTGCCAATAGTTAACCTACTCGGACTAGAGTTTGAGATGGTTGAAGCGGATAGTATCTTTGTTGGAACTGACAAAGGCGGTTGGGTATATTCTGGTCAGAGACCAAGGCATGAAGTGGAATGTCCTAAATTTTATATTCTCAAAGAACCAATTTCAAGAAGGCAAATTGCAACCATACTTAGTGGTCCAGAACCTGATGAAAGACCTGATGACTTGATGGAAGGCATCGATGGATCTGCATTGAAGGAGATTCTTTCACATGCAAATAGTAGTCTGCAAAAATTGGCAGATTCCACTTTGGATAAAGAGTATGAATGGGAAGTTCGTTGCCCAAGTGAAGGGGAATGGCGAATCGCACATCAACAAATAATATTGAATTACCCTGCTAAAAAGGTAGAGATTCTAGCTGATTCACCAGCATCAAATTACCGCGGTGCAATGATGGATGGCAGCCCTAGAAAATCGCTAGGCATCGGACCTACTGCAAACCACAGGGCGGCGATTGAATCGCACCCAACTAAGAATTTAGTTGCGCTTTCTTCAATCCCAATGGACAGAAGTTTGAACGATGTGATTGCCAGATTAGTAATTACTCCTATCAGAACAGAGCCACGCTTAATGGTCCCCGATAATGCTGATTTTGCAAATAATCTTAGAGTAGAATTGTTCTGGATGACAATTCTTGGAATAGTTCCTTCATTCGCCATCCCAATTTTACGAGGAATGTCTGATTATGCAGTAAATGGTTGGCCGAATTTATTATTTGGCGGATTATGTATTGGCTTTGTTAGTGGTGCTTTTTGGAGGCCACGCAGACCGAGTATCACAATACAAGATGTGAAGTGATTATTCTTCCTCAACATATGGCGTAACCAATGAGTCCCAGTATGAATCTTGGCGGATAGAGTCGGCTGCACAAATTGCAGCCATGTTGACTATGTGGCGCACACCATCTTGCCTTGCAACTAGTTGTACTGGTTTATCCATACCTTCTAGAATTGGCCCTGTCATCTCTGCGTCTCCAAGTTCCTCGAGTAATTTGTAAGCGATGTTTGCTGCCGCAAGATTAGGCAAAACAAGTACATTCGCTGGCCCGTCAAAGGCCATGAATTCGTATTCATCTTGTACTGCTCCATTGAGTGCTGTATCTCCTTGCATTGGTCCGTCTATCATCAAGGACGGATCGAGTTCTCTGGCAAATTCAATCGCTTCTTCAATTCTCTCAGAACGTTGTGCTCTACTGCTACCAAAATTAGAGAATGATAACATTGCAACCTTAGGGTCAACACCAAAACGGCGAGCAACCTTTGCGGTTTGAACTGCTATTTCCGCTAATGTTCTACTATCCGGATATACATTGACTGTAGCATCTGCCAAGAAAACGGTTCTACCTTTGACATTCATCATATAACATCCAATAATGCAATGCGCGTCATCTGCTGAACCTATCAATTCGATAGTTGGCCTAAGCACGTCTCCATAATTTCTTGAAACTCCTCCAACGAATCCATCAGCATGACCGCTCTTTACCATTTGACTTGCGAAATATGGGCGGCTCTTCAGCAACCTTGCAGCGTCAAGATGAGTCATGCCTTTCCGTTTCCTATGATCGAACACAGCCTTTGCGTATTCTCCCTTGCGGCGTTTATCACGCCGCGGGTCATAAGACTCATAATCGAAATGCAAGCCCAATTCTTCAACCATTGAATCTATTCTCTTCTTTGGACCAAGTAATATTGGAATGCAGATTTTCTGTTCTACTAATTGTGCAGCGGCTTTGATAACTTTCTCATTATCTCCTTCAGGGAAAACAATTCTCTTGCCTTTTCTACGGACTTGATTGATGACGTGGCGCATTACTGAATAAGATAATCCAAAGCGACCTTCTAGTTGTTCTTTGTATTTTTCAATGTCGAAATCTTCGGCCTTGACACCAGTTATTCCCTCATCTACAGCCGCTTGTGCAACCGCACTAGCCTCCCAAATTAATACGCGTCTGTCGAACGGTTTTGGAATAATATATTCCGGCCCATATTGCATTGTCGCGCCATCATAAGCTGCTGAAATATAATCTGGAACTGGTTCTTTAGCCAATGCTGCAAGCGAATAAGTTGCGGCCATTTTCATACCTTGTGTAATATCACGTGCTCTAACATCTAATGCTCCGCGGAAAATATATGGAAACCCTAATACATTATTCACTTGATTAGGATAATCTGATCTTCCAGTAGCAATAATTGCATCATCCCTTACTTCAAGGATATCCTCTGGGTCTATTTCTGGAGTCGGGTTAGCAAGAGCAAAAATTACCGGTTTGGCAGCCATTGTTGCCACCATTTCTTTAGAAACTAATCCACCTTTAGACAATCCTAGCATCATATCTGCTCCTTTCAATGCATCTGCTAAATCTCCACCTTTGATATCATGTGCAAATGTTGCTTTGAATTCATTTAGTTCGCCGGCATCTAAACGCTTCTTTGTCACAATACCTTGGCTATCTACCATCAAGATGTTTTCATTTTTCACCCCTACTGCAACATAGTGGTTGGCACAAGCAATTGCACTTGCACCAGCACCGATAACAACAACTTTGATTTTTGATACTTCTTTTCCTTGTAATTCAACCGCATTCAACATTGCTGCTGCAGAAATAATTGCAGTTCCGTGTTGATCATCATGCATAACTGGAATGTCTGTTGCTTCCGCAATTCGCCGTTCAATTTCAAAACATTCTGGCGCTTTGATGTCTTCGAGATTAATACCGCCGAACGTTTTTGCGATATTACAAACTGTATTGATAAATTCTTCAGGATCTTCTGTATCAACTTCAATATCAAAGACATCAATATCTGCGAAAGTTTTCAATAACAATCCTTTTCCTTCCATGACTGGTTTACTGGCTAATGCACCAATATTTCCAAGTCCTAATACTGCTGTACCGTTTGAAATTACTGCGACTAAATTGCCTTTAGATGTATATTTATACGCATCTTCGGGATTCTTTTCAATCTCCAGACACGGATAGGCTGCACCGGGTGAGTAAGCCAAACTCAATTCATATGCGGTTGAATGTGGTTTAGTAGGTACGACCTTGATTTTTCCACGCGGTTCTAGTTCGTGATATTCTAACGCTTCTTGGCGCAACCTGCGCTCCTTTTTCTCGCGTACCATTTAGTTCCCCTTCCTGTTGGGAGTGGGTCTGTGGTTTGAGTGTTGTGTGTTTTAATTACAAATTGTTCAAGTTTTTTCAGTAAAAAAATCTAACCGGATTGCGGCTGAGAGGGATAATAACGGCGAAATTGGTTGATTATTGGTTTCACATCTAAGGGCCGCTTTCAAATACTGTAAAAGCCGCCTCGCATACTATGACCCATTATTCCAAGGCACCCAAGGCGTCTCGCAGTGCCAGCCAAGCAGTCTCGCTTGTGCTGATAATGTTGCTTTCTAGCCTGGCACCTATACTGGCATCTCCTGTTGTTTCTGCACATGGGTTGAATGATAGTACGATATGGCCAAAGGAGGGGCATAACGACACTGGTTGGGTTCAACTCGATACCGTCGGCGCAGGAGTGACTCCTGGTGCCCAAGGCATCACTGAATGGCAATTAGAGTTCGCTCCTGGTGCGGATTTGTCAAATGTTTCCTTGCAATTAAGAGTAAATGGTAGCGATGGTTTACTAATTGAGGAACCGATTCTTACCGCTTCTGATATCGGAATTAACTTGTTTGATTGGAGAGGGCTTGGGATGTTTGGTTCAAACGATTTCTTTGATGGCTCCAACCCACATTCCAGCCGATTGAACCCAAATAGTGACACCGGCGCAGGCTGGACTCTACCAAGCGATGCTGAAATTACAGAATTGGTATTTGAAGCCTTAGCACCTGCTGACCCCGCTGTATCTTTTGAGCCAATAAATCTCGACATTAGAGCTAATGCGATTCATCCTGATGATGGTAGAATGATGGTAGGTGTTACAAACTCAGTTGTTGTATTAGATGCAAATAATGATCCACAAATAATTGATATCATCACATTTGAAAATGCTACTTCCGTTCTCGATATAGCCGTAGATGAAGTTAATCGCTACCTGATCGTCCTCACCGATACAGATGGGATACATTTCTTGAACCTAGATGACTGTTCTTTAGCGATGGTCGTTCCTGCTCCTGTCGTAACAGATACATATCAAACAAAATTACTAACACTAAATGGAATGGTCTATTTGGCAGGTTATGGAGGATTATTCCAATATGATGCTGCTGCAAATTCTTGGCTAAACTTAGCAGATTCTACTGATGCTAATTGGAATGGTGGATTCTCCGTTGACATGATCGAAAACAATGGAATCATCTATGTCAGCTCCTGGGAGAATGGTATCAACCGATGGGATATCTCCTCTGCCACTTCCCTCTCTGCTTGGACTACTGCAAATGTATTACATTCAGATTATATCTGGTCTATCACAGTCACTAATAATCAAATTTTATTCGGCTCATATGATAACGGAGTTGCCCGCTTTGATTGGAACTCTAATTTCTGGTTAAGCACTTGGAACTCTGCAAATTGGTTAGCCAATGATGATATTTGGGGTGTCGAATCAATCGGTGATCAATTGCTAATCTTGAACGGGGCAAATGTCCATTATTACAATACTACAAGTGGAGTTTTCGGAACCACTGATACATTGTCAAGTTATGGCATCTTTGCAGGTAGATCGATGTTTACTTGGCCTTCAAGTGGCTCTCGCGCACCAATGACTGATACAATCCTACTAACAGACTATACTGGGAAAATTGTCAAATTAACACCTACTAAGACCACTCGCTACGATGGTCAAATCTCGATATCAAGCTCACCAAGTTCAGGTGATATGACAAATATTGTTGAGTTGGATAATATCCTATTCATCACTAATCCGTATGTTTTGGACAGATATGACATCGGACAATCCAAATGGCTAAGTCCAGTAATCCATGGTATGGCTGCTACCTCAATACAAACTGATGGCAGTAGTATATTCATGGGAACTGGAGCAAATGGAATCATCAATTATGCCAAGAATGGTAGCGTGATTAATTCCTATTCCAATGCAAATGGAATGTATAGCAATTCCATCACAAACTTTGCAATCAATAATGGAATCATAGTCTCTACTCATCAAAGTGGTGGAATAAGTATTATCAATCTCTCATCGTCTTCAATTTTAAGTTATGATTCATCTGATGGAATGGATTCGGATTTCCTAAATGATGTTGCTATTCATCAAGATATTGCTTATGTTGGAAGTGAGGATTCTGGAATAATTCGCTATCATATCACTAATGATACATTCCTCTCTTCCTGGGTCTCGACTGGTGTCAATGGAGTAGATTACGCTCCTATAGCAGTTGTTGGAGATATACTACATCTAGGACTTTCAGGCTATGGTGTTGCTCGCAAAGACCTATCTACTGGAGAGATATTAACGCCTTTGACTGCACGTGGGGGCGTCTTGCCAAGTTCTAACATCTATGCTTTGGAAAGTGATGGCTCTGATCTCTACATCGGGACTCAGGGTGGAGCAATACGCTGGGACGGTAACCAAGCAGATAGTTTTGTTAGCGGTAGTCAATGGTGGACAAGGCCAACTCAATTCTTTGACTTCACTATTGATGGAGGAGATTTGTATGCTGGAACAAACATTGGAGTTTGTAAATATGTATTATCAACCATAACTATTGATGATTGTCAGAATGTCCAAGATGGAATGCCGAATTGGGCTGTATATGCTGTCCACTATGATTCAGATTTCGTATATGGTGGAACTCTTTCCGGTGTTGGGTTAATTGATATTACTAATTTTGAACACGATTCAAATTGGGGTGAAGGCGCTCAAAGTGATACTGCGCCTGTTGAAGTAATTGGTACTACAGCCTATATCGGTCTTGATGGAATTGGTGTATTGAGGTATGATATTACCAACAATACATGGCTTCCTACTTGGACTGTTAATGGGGTATTAGATACAAACGGAATTACCAGTTTAGTGGCTGACATTAGACCTAACCAAATTTGGATTGGTGGCGATGACGGTTTCCAATTGATTGACATTGTCAATGAAACTGAAGAATATGATATTGAAAAAACCAATGCTATGTATTCTGGAAATGGCGATCCGTATCAGCTGATGATTCATGGAGATACATTATATTTCCATCAATCCACTCAAAGCGACAGTGTCCGTAGAATAAACATCCTGAACTTCACTTCGATGACATCACTCGATATTGGGGCTCAATTATCAGAAAATAATGGTGATGTTTACGGAATGAATTTCATCGGTGACATCTTGATGGTCGGATTGGCTTCCGGACAATGGTGGAATGCAGATGGGTCTGGTGGTATTGCTCAATGGAATGCCAGCAATAATTCTTGGGGGCCAAATGTTGACCCTATTGGAGAAATTAACCGAGTAACTTCTTACCTTTCATCTGCTGGTAATCATTGGATCGCCTGGGGCGAAACTAAATTGGATCTTTACAATAATGGTTCTTTAGTTAATTCTTGGGATGATTCTGTATTTGACTTCCCAATAAGAGAAATTGTTGAATTCGATGGCGCGACATTGTTCGCGACTGAAGATGGTGTGGCAAGATATAACGAATCTTCTAATTCTTGGTTAACAACTTGGACTGAGGGTAGTGGATTACCAAGTAATGCTGGAGAGAGGTTCTATGACATCTGGACAGATGGTACAGAATTAGTAGTCGGTGGAGCTGAATTCACTAATTGGGGTGGATTTAGAACTGGTACAATTTCTCACTTAGATAGTACTGGTACTTGGTCTACATTTACTGGTGGGCAGAGTGGAATGCCAAATGGATATCCAATGTCTATGACACTCTGTGGCGGAGTTCTCAATGTTGCCATGTACAATGGTTTCAATGGTGGAATTGCAGTAATCGATTTACAAAACGCTACTGCTGGCACTCATATTTCTGGAACTTCTTTGGATGATGATTCTCCTTCAGCAGTGGCTTGTGATGGAGTTGATACACTTTACATTGGATATTATGCTGATGATATGCCTATTTCAAAGTATAGTTATCAGACCGGGACTTGGCTAAATGACCTAACTTCTCGAAATCACAATCTTCCTACGGACAGAGTGTGGTGGGATGCAATAAATTATCACTCAGGTAAGCTAATCCTAGGACATGGTTTGGGCACTTCTGGCAATAATATTATTGGAGGAGGATATTCAGTTATCACTACATCCGGGAATACTGCAGCTTCTGCAATGGTAATCTCTCAAGGCTCATCAGTCACATCTTTCCAACCTTACGGGCAAGGTTGGATTATTGGACAAGCAGGTGGAACTTCCGGGTATAGCCACGTGGACATAGTGTCTTCACAAGGGCAAACTCCTTTGATTAAACTGCCTGGTCTTGTCAGTGGACAAATAACCAGTATCGCAGGTAGTGCAACAACTATTTGGGTTACGACCTTTGGACAATCTCAAGGGTTTGGAATCGCTGGAGGCGCTGGCATTCTTCAAGGTGACCGGAATGCTGATGGCTCTATTGAATGGGATTATGGATGGTCTCTTTCCGCACAATCTCGCGGTAATGATATTGAATTGATCGGAAATGATCTCTATGTTACTACGTCACCCGCAGGATTGTACAAATTAGATGTTCAAACTCAACAACTTACCACCTATACTGGAGCATTGCACAACAGCCACTATGGAATGGTGAAAACAGGAAATGATTTGGTTATCGGGTTATCTGGACAAGGTAATTCAATACCAGGTGTGCAAGTTTTCAATATTAATTCTCAGACCTTTACTCAAGGGAAGTTAATCGCAGGATTACCGTCCCCTATTATCAATGGATTTGGCAGTACTAGTGATGTCATGTACATCGCTACAAATGGTGGAATCGGTAGATGGAATTATACTACAAGTGATTGGATGAATCCAATTACCATACTTGAAGGATTACCATCAAACATTGTTGAAGACATATTAGTAGATGGTAATGATATTTGGTTGACCACTCCAAGTGGACTTGCAAAGTACAGCCCTGGGACTGGAACTGTCACAACTATGACCTCGCAAACTGGATTGTTTGGAACCTCAACTTGGGGCCTAACAATGAAAACCAGTGGTGCTAATTCCACTCTTTACGTTTCACACGATGGTAAAAGTACGGAAAGACCTGGTGTTTCCAGTTTTGAGATTAGTACACCTACGTCGATTGATACTCATCGCTTTGACCAAATTCCTTCCAATACTGTTTCCGCATTGGCTGCAGATTGGTGGGGATTACATATCGCCACTGATATCGGTCCAATGACACACTGGAATGGTCAAGTCAGTGAATTTGAAGATGGAATGGCCTCTTGGCAAATTAGCGGGTGGCCTATTACCAGTATGCAAAGTGATGGCGATGATGTTTTGGTTATTACCGAGCAAGGTGCTGCAATAATCAAAGCACGAACTGCTACACACGCAATAACAAAATCCTGGTTTAAGGCCAATGCCTCAGATGGAATATTAACTGCTAACAATGTTTGGCTAACCACTGAAAGTGATGGCCTATGGGGTTATGAAAGAACTGCATCTTGGACTGAATTAGATCGATTTGAAATGCGTCGTGCAATGCCACTGAATGCTGGATTTAATATGAAAAATTCTAACATTAGTGAGTGGACGCATCCTGGCGCTCAAATCCAATTGGTTGATGTTGACAATCCTGTCAAATTAGATTCCACTGCTGGTTCTGCTGGCGCTCATGGTTTGCTATTCCAAAATGTACCTCTGACCTTTACCTCAACGGTTGCTGGCGCTGCTACTTGGTCTCGTTCCGTGTCACTGAAATATAATGCTACAGTCAACTTAACCAGTGACCCTGGACTTGAAAATACCATGCAGAATGCTGTTGATAACGGTGTGATCATAAATGGAACTCGTTATGTCACACTAACACTACGCTCACCAAGCAATGGCTCCCTACAAGCAAGATTAGTTTATGATTATATCAAGTTGGAGACTCCTGTTGAAATGACTAATTTGATCGACAGACCTGATGATGGTGGGGGGGCGTTGATAGCTGATTGGACACTCGTTCATGATGAAGACTTTGCTCGTTACCTCGTATATGTTAGCGAAGGACCATTCGTTACTACTGGTGGTTCAGCATTAACTGCAGCAGACCTCGCTGGAAGAACGGTTGACAAAGCAATCTCATTACATAGTCGCTTGTCGAGTGAAGTTACTACTGCAAATGGAATCCCACTTGTTGATGGAACTGAATACTATGCTGTAATTGTCGTTGAATATAATGATGGTAGATGGGGATTAATCTCATCACCGATGGGGCCAGCAATTCCTACAGATGAAGTGCCTAATTCACCACTTTGGGCTACTGCTGGACCATATGATGGTGGCCAAGATGGTGATTTAGAAGTTGAATGGGCACGATGTACTGCACTTGATTTGGCAAGTACTCGTATTTACACATCAACATCTCAAATGACTGATATTTTAGGACTTAGCGTAACTGCTGACCTGCCACCAAGTGAAGGAAATACTACCGTATTATCGCTTGATGCTGGAAAACCATACTGGTTAGGTCTAACTTGTGTAGATGAAGCTGGACAAGAAGATTGGCAGAATGCCACAATTATTGGTCCGGTTGTACCGACTGGGGGACTAAACGATAACACAGCACCTGCTAAATTAGAAAATGTTGTTGCAATAGATACTCCAGATGATGATGGTGGAAGAATTACCATCTCATGGAATATTAGTACTGATGAGGATTGTACTTTCTATGCCGTCTTTATGATGATGGTGGAAGATGATGAGATTGATGAAGAGGTTCTGTTGCCGAACAATGTTAATTCCTTCTCGCAAACAGCTATCATAAATGACTGTGCTGAAAACTCAACAATAGTATCCACTATGGATGGAGTTGATTTGCAAGATGGTCAACTTTACTGGGTTGGCGTTGTTGCATACGATGATTGGTTAAATGTTAACTTGGACGATGTTGATGTTGTCGGCGTTACACCGTTTAGAAACACGATGGGTTCAGGCTCAGCACCGAGTCGAATTGGCGTAATCAATGCCTTTGATCATGCTGATGATGATGGAACTGCAATAGATGTCATTTGGACTATTTCTGATGCTGATGATTTCTCCCACTACATCGTATGGGTTGCAGATAAACCTGTTACTGACCTGTCAACACTTTGGGCTGCAAGAGGTGACGATTCAGCAAACTGTGCCTGTTTGAAGGTGAATAAGCAATGGATTGATGAGGATAAGAATCCGATTGAAATCACTTTGAGTACTGCTCTCTATGGAGGAGATTCATTATTAGATACAACACCTAAATCAATTATGCCTGATGTTGAATTATATGTCACCGTCACTGTTCATGATAACAAAGGAAATGTATTCCTCACTGATTTAGTTCAAGCAACTGTTACTCCAATCGATAATTTGAATGATGTTATTGCACCAGATAGATTACAAGACTTGGAATTAATTGACAAGCCTGCTGATGATGGAACTGCACTATTACTGGACTTTAATTTGTCTGATGATGGTGATGTGAAGTCATATGAAGTCTATGCAGCGACTTGGGAATTCACTTCTGTTAGCACTGGAGGAGATGGCCCAATCGCTCCAATCGCAACTTTATCAAGAAATCCACAATTGCCTCTGTCTATCAAATTGACAGCGGGCGATACTCCTGTGGTTCCTGGCCAGATGGTTTGGGTCGCAGTAGTCGTGATAGACTCATCTGGAAACTCCTTTGAAGATAATTTAGTTGTGGTGAGTGCTGCATCTGTAGACGATGGGATTGATGATATGGGATCTCATTTACCAGATATTATTGGAATTAGTTTAGCATGGAATGAAGAAGTAAATATTCTAGTTCAGTGGCAACATTCGTCATCGTCTTCAGTTAGAGGATATCAAATTTATATCTCCGATGAAGAATACTCTACTACTGATGATGCTGTATTAGTCGGAGAAGTAAAGGCCAGTAATACATTCCTAATCACTCAAAATGGATTTGAAGATCTTGTAAATAATACCGCATGGTATGTATCGGTAAGCGCAATCGATGAAGAATACCACAAAGAAAGTGTCAAGCCGATTAAATTGGCCGCCTTTGAAGATGGTAATGTTGGCGGTGGAAATGGCGAAACTGGAGCAGAGGATGAAAGCAAGCAATTGGGTTCATACTTGACAACTCCAAATCTCCTAGCCATGGGATTAGCCATTGTCGCCCTATTCCTAATACTAGCAATTTTCAAGAGTCGGAACAGTAACCAACGCCGTAGTAAAGATTGGGAATTACAAGAAGCTACATGGGGATTACAAAACCAAAGTGATGCTGGATGGGATAATGTTCCGAAGGGAACTCCTGCTCCACCACCTGCAGCCACTGTTACTCAAACTCAATCAAGTGACATATATGCTGCCGCAAACAGAGTTCAATCTGATAGTTATGGCCGACCTGAATATCAAAGCCAACAACCGGTGTTACAGCCTGTCAGAAATGACACACTGCTTGATGATTTAATCGAAAAGCCGGCACAGCAATCTCAACAGAACATTGACACATCATTCCTTGATGACCTGTTGTGATGGGACAGGACGAGCCGGCGCAATCACGTCCGCGTGATTCGGTATTCACCACAGTTACGTGGGATGGGTTACATCATGTCGCTGATTTCCAAATACACTTGAATCGCTTATCAAATCATGCTGGGCGATTGAGAATGACCTTGCCGGAAAACCTTGAGTCGGAAATAAAAAAGGCATTTTTAAATATCGTTGCCCTAAAAAACGGAGAACTAAAACAACCGATTGGCCTTGTTAAAATTGTTATTGATTGTACTGGTAAATCTGGTGTGAGGTTGGTGGAGAGATCAATCACTTTACGGAATGAAGAAATTGAAGCGATCACCTTACCTGCTCCGCGCTGGAATAGAAAGGTTACTGGAACGAAGCATGGAGATTGGGCTCCTTATCATCGGGCTAGATTAAAGGCTGATAGTAAAGGTTCTGACCTTGCATTACTAGTGCATGAATTCTCAATTATTGATGGCGATAGAGCATCACCAATTATTCTTGATGAAGATGGAGTAGTGTGGTATTCCAATAGTGAACAGGGTGGCGTTAAAAGTATCACTAGAAGCATTATACTATCTGGACTTGAACAACATGGTTTCCCATTTCAGAGTGGTAACTTAACTGAAAGAATCGTTGCACGTGCACACGAAATGGTTGCGTTAGGGAGTGGAATGGGTGCTTGTAGAATTATTACTATTGATGGTGAAGATATTGGTGGCTCTGCTGATTTATTGACTCAGACCTGTCGCCAAATATTATCGCAACACTATGCAGATTCTAACAATTGGACAAAGATGGTGAATTGAATGAGTTGTCCTATTCTAAACTTGCGAAATAGCCTAAAAAAGGCTGGTTTACTTGGAAGAAATGCAGTTAATTACGGGTCTCCTGATTCGCTTATCCTACTCTCTGGAGGACCCGAAAGCCATCTTGCACAACATTCATTCCTTTGCGGTCCAAGTTCTACAAGAGTTGTTATCAAACAACCAAATAGGCAAAAAATAGCGCCACAAGAGACTGCAGATGCATTGAATGGCGAATTCAATCTCTTACTTAAAAAGCCACAATTCATTGCTGAAATTGAGCAATGGCGCCATGGCTGCTGGTATCATGCAGATTCGATATTTTCTGATGGATTAGACGATTTATTTGTAAAATTGAGACTACATAGCAATGAAGGTAATTTTGTTTCTAATTCTATTATTTCTGGTCAAAAACTACCACAGCGGCCATTTTGGGGCGGGGGATTGTCATATGATATGTTACAATGGACACAACCAATCGCTCTACAAAACCCGCCTAAAGAAGATGCTTTACTAGCAGTTCTTTGGTTGATTGATAAAGTGATTATTCATGATAAGAACACAGAGCAGATAGATGTGTTTTCACTTGCAGGTGATGATTGGTCCAATAAGGTTAACATATTGTTATCTAAATTTGAAAATAAACCTTTTTTACCACATCAATTACCTAGTGGAGTAATTGAAGAAATTAGTAGCCACAGTGATCAAGAGCATGAAAATGTAGTAAATCAAATTCAAGATTCTATTCGTTCAGGTCAAGTATACCAAGTTAATTTTGGAAGAAGATGGAGTGGAGAATTACTATGTCATCCAAGCGATGTATTTGACCGATTGTCAATTGAAAACCCTGCGCCATTTTCTGCATATCTTGAAGCGGAGGACCTTGGGTTTGCCTTAGCCTCCAGTTCCCCAGAGACTCTGCTGAGGTGTGATGATGAAGTAATCAATACTGCACCGATAAAAGGTACATGTCCGAGAGGAGAGAGTAGCGAAGAGGAAGAATTGTTACGGATAGAAATGTTAGTTGATGAAAAAGAAAGAAGCGAACATAGAATGTTGGTTGATTTGATGCGTAATGACCTTTCAAAAGTTTGTTCGGTTGATTCGGTAAGGGTAGAACGTTTTGATGTTGAAGTATATGCAAATGTTCAGCATTTAGTAAGTCATATCAAAGGTTCAATATTACCTAATATGAGTGGCATTGATGCGATTCAAAGTATCTTCCCAGGTGGTAGTATTACCGGATGTCCTAAAACTGCAGTTTGTGCAGTAATCGACCAACTGGAAGGAAAATCACGTTCCTTTTGGACTGGATCAGTTGGTTGGATAGATGTATTCAGTGGTTCAAGTTCTTGGAATATTTTGATTCGCACTTTAGAAGCTCACAGAACAGGTAAACTTTGGAGTGGTGAGATTGTTGCAGGTGGTGGAATTACCATAGCAAGTAATCCCGCAGCGGAAGTATCTGAAGCAAAATGGAAAGCTGAGGCTTTGCGGAGGGCATGTGGATGGATTCCAACTAGTCATCAAAGCGGTCAATCTGCCCAATTGAGTATTCATCCGCAAATAGCTGAAAATAGCGATACCGCTGGAACTGGAACTCTTGGCAAGGTGTTCCAATTTGAAGAAATGCGTAATTTACTACATGATGATTCTTCAATAAACTCATGCGGAGTATTATTGATTGACAATTTAGATTCATTCACCTACAATATTGCGCACAATATCGCAATTCTTGGAAACGATGTGACAGTTCTTCGTGGACGTGGTGCAATCGCAGATGCTTTTTCCGATCCAACTACATTATTCGATTTGCTAAAATTGTTAAATCCAACTCATCTGATACTAGGTCCTGGACCTGGTAACCCATCTGATTCGGAATTGACTATGGCATTATCGAGACATGCTCTTGCTGGGCAATTAAATGTGCCACTATTGGGAGTTTGTCTTGGACATCAAGCACTGGCTGAGGCTGATGGCATGAATGTGATTCGCGCACCGCTAGGCCCGGTTCATGGCACTCCGAGGCCATGCTACCATAATTCAAGTGGAGTTTTTACTGGAATAGATTCACCTACTAATTTTACTCGCTATCATTCACTGGTTGTTGAAGGCGAAAATCCCAACTCGCAATTAGTGATTTCGGCCACTGATAAAAGCAAATCTATCATCATGGCACTTCAACATACTACGCTACCTATTTGTTCTGTTCAATTCCATCCAGAATCTGTTGGTTCTGAATATGGAAACATTTTGTTGACTAATTTCTTGAGGATGTATGCGGATGCTTGAAGAATCTAAAGCGACTCGGGTTGTTTGAGGGAACCTCATGCCGACCTGCCGTCACTGCTTCAGCACCTATCCACGTAACTATTTCATTCATGGAGTTGGCCCTCGAGCGCAAGTGTGTGTTCGTTGCGGAGTTGAGAAAGGTTTGGTGACAGAAGAAGAGGCTCCTACTCTATTCAACAATTCTCAAAAGAATGCTAGATTTGGTATTGTTGCACGAAGATACAGTTTCTTTCTCTATCTGCCAATGTTGTGGGTTTTCTGGTCTGTTTCTCTGTCCGAAGTAAATCCATGGGGAATGTATTTTCTCATTGCTCTAATCTTGTTAACACTATTGGCGCCTCTTTGGTTCATCTATCGTACTTCCAAATTCTCGGGAGATATGGCTCGTTTAACACCTGCCTATGATCGTCCTGAAGGACATTGATACAAGATTCAGTACTGAATCAATTTGTATAGTTCCCATGCAATCCACCCAGGAACTACACCTGCCACTACATCGACAACATAATGCTGCTTTGTCCACAAAGCGCTTAATGCAATAATTACTGGGAATAAGAAAGGCCAATTCCCAACTTCTGCAACATTATTAGCAACGTGGAAAGCAACTAAAGTCGCTACAGAAACATGCATGCTTGGAAAGCAGTTGGTATTGTCATCATATTTTTGAACGAATTGCATAAAACGTACACTACGGGTTTGCTTTAGATTACTGAAGTCTCTCCAATCTGCTGGTGTTGCAACTGGATAATAACGGAAGAAGGCCATTTGAATGAATAACAAAAAGACGAATGACATGAAAGAATAATTGTATTGCCTCATATCATCAATTGTCAAAACGGTTGCAACGATCATCGGATAATATAAACCAGAATATAGCCAAACCCAATAACCTTTGAATTTGAATAATTTGTCAACTTTCATATCAAATTGCTTTGCGGGCTTTATCATATGATTTTGTGTCAAAAAATAAAATTGATATACTCCAACTATCAAAAAAACCGTCATTACGATTGCAACTATTAGGTCTCCTAATGGCATCATTAAATAAATCCCTTTCATTTATTACCTTCAATGTTGTTGCGCTATTAGCAACAAAAAGGTCATTGTTTAACGGGGCCAATTTTACGGCATCAAGATTTTGCATGGATTTTAAGAACATCTCCATCACTTAATTCGTGATCTGCACCAACCACTCTTCTTGTCCTTCCATCCACTCCTTTGATGAATCCGTCTCCTAAGTCAGAATGTACCTTGTAAGCAAGAGGTTTCGCCTGAATAGCATTCGGAACGACGAAAGCATCTGGTAAAACTTTACCATCACCATCAGTCCAATGTAATTCATCTTGTACTGGATATACTACAATGTGGTCTAATTCATCAAAGAGAACTTTGTCAATAATTGTTGCAACGCCTGTTCCACCATTAGAACTCAAACGTTCTTGCATATGTGAGAGTGCTTTGATTTGCGCCTCGTTCAATCCTTTATCTCCCTCTATTGTGAACGAGTCTTGACCAGTGTTGTAATTGATCAAACCTGCTGATTGTGCCCTGCGTAGAGCCAATTCAACATCTGCCATACAAGCAACTATTGTTCCGTTTGCTGTAATTTCCTTTAGAACTCCTTTAGGTGCGATATCGCATTTATTTGCTGCAATATGAATTGGGAATAAGTAAATGCGAACATGTACTGCCAGTTTCGTGATTATTTCATCTTGCCAATCCCAAGGTTGTCCACAATCGCCAACTTCATTTTTGAAATCATCAAATGCGTTAGCAACCAAATTTAGAGTAGCACCTAATCCAGTTAATCTTTCATGAATAAATGAAATTAAGCCCTTCTCACCTTCAGCTTGAACTCTTCTAACACCTCTTTGCCAACCATCGTTTAGTAAGCCGGAGATCCAAGCATCTAATTCATCTGCAAGAAACTCAATCTCTTGATTGATTCTCAACTGAGCATCTTCTTTTGTTTGACCAGGTCCGAGCGGATTTCCTTCAATATCTGTTGATCCTGCTGCATCGACTACCTGAATTAACGCATCACTATTTGCTAAATCAGCTAAGAACGCGTTACCTCTTCCTTTGCCTTCACTGGCGCCAGGAACTAAACCTGCTACATCGACTAAGAAACATGGAACTAATCTACGGAATCCAATACAACTCCCTGTTCTTGGCTGACATATACTGCCTTGACGCGGGTCGTCTTCGCTGCTTGTTGATAAGCGCCCTTCGGACTCCAGTCGTTGTCTGATATCCTTGCAAGGGCATGGTTTACGCGCTTCAATAAAAGCAACACCTACATTTGGTTCTATAGTACAAAATGGATAGTTTGCAATGTCAACCTTTGCAAGTGTTGCAGCACTGAAAAATGTTGATTTACCAACATTTGGTTTTCCTACAATACCTATTCGCATTGGGGAATTCCCCCTTCAGGCCTCTGAGATAAGGCTGACTAAATCTTTCTTTGTTCCTGATGTATCTAGGCCTAAAGAAGTTGCAAGTTCAACTAATTCAGCCTTCTTCATCTTGTTGAGTTGTACTTTGGAAGGAGTTCCAACTTCCGATGTTGATTCTTTAGCAGCATTCGCTTTACGAATTTTTGCAATTGCAATCGAAAGTTCTGGTAAGTTGATTTGTCCATCTCCGTCAATGTCGATAGCAGCAATAAGAGAATCCATTTCCCACGGCGGTAGGTTTGCAACCTTTGAACTCTTCAATGCCATTTGGAATTCATAAGCATCTATCATACCAGAATCATCTAAATCAATGGACTTGAAAAACTGGAAGATGGTTTGTCCTGAATCTGCTAAATAATCTGCAAGCATTGTTAATTCATTACCAGTCTCTTTTGATTGTTCTTCTTCAACCACTTCTTCTTCTGGGAATTCGGTGACTTCGTCATCGTGTAGTGCTGTGGAAACTGCGATTACAGTGCTTCCACCTTCGTCTTCCTCCATTTCCCCTACTATCAACGTGGTATCGACTCCAACTCCTCGTCCTAGCAGTGTGCGAATTGTTGTTGTTCCATCTCCTAGGTTGTAGGTGTCAATATCCGAAACAGATGTTTGAGAATGATTTGATGTGATCTTTGAAGCACTTGTTCTTATGACGACTAATGTAGCCAATATTGCGCCTATTGCAGTGAAATAGAATAATGCTGCTCCGACTAAATAGAATCCTTCTGTTTGAGCAACTGCATCTTCAACACCTGAATTTGCAACCGCTTGCATTGTAAAGTCTCCAATCAGATTTGTAATTGTAGATGCGAAGCCTCCGAATAGAACAAACCAAACTGTTAGGTTGGCTTTACTTGGTTCGGAAAGTTCTTTGTTACAAGCCAATGGATGTGAAATGTAAGCTCCTGATAATATCATCAAACCACCAACAGTCCATAGGAATCCCATGTCAAGGGTTGTTGCCATATCTCCAAGTTGTCCTGTTCCGAGGAATACGTCCATTCCAGTGAAGAACGCTCCAATTGCATAGAGAGGTAGCAATACCATTGCAAGTGTTGCCGCAAGAGCCCCTGGACTCTTGACGATTGCAGATGTATTGCCACTAGCCGTGAATAGTAAGTTGACGCTACCTGCGATTATTGGCAGTAGTCCAAGTGTCATTACGATTGCACCAAGGTTGAGTAATGTTGTAGAAGCACTCGCTGAAGCAATGAAGAATGGTGGAAGGGTAATGAATAGCAAGAATAGATTCGCTTGGCGCATTGAGGCAGACCAAATTGGTATACCTGATGTCATCGGGATAATGTGGTATGCTGCAGAGAATATTAGAGCCAATATTACCCACGAACTACCCATTTGACCCGCAAGCCAAACTATTTGCGTTGAGCCGGCAAGTTCGCCAAAGAATCCTAAGAACATTGACAAAATAAATGTCAATAGAGCGAATATCAGAAACCAAGCACTGGTTGAAACTTCTTCATCACCTCTATTTGCAACTGTTAGTAAGACGTTTACAAATAATCCAGCAACGATCATTGCAACTGCCAATTTGGAAACTGCATCGATTAATACAATATTTATTGCACTATCTATGTCTTGCCCTAGCAGTCCTAATAGCGATGGTAATAATGAAGCAAAGATTGTTGTTAAGGTAAACAAAAATGCTGAAAGTGATGCGCTTGCTTCACTTGCCATTTTCCCATTGCTGCTACGTGAAATTGAAACAAGTCCTGCACCAACAAGAGTTGAAAATACTGCAACTCCAAGGAATTTTGTAGTGGTTGCAGTTAATGCATCACCATTATCGTATGCCCATCCAATACTTGCTAGAGAATCTAGCGCTGTTGGATCGTAGTGGTGCCACAGTCCGAGGAATCCACAAATTGAAGAGAATACGAACCATAGCATACCGAAATTAATCCATGTTCTAGCACCGCTACCTGGCTTGCTATCGAATAAGTCCACTAAACCTGCTGGGGCCTTATTGAGGAAGAATAGTGAAAATTGGCGCATTGCCTCAGACATGCTGCCTATTCCTTTTTCTGTGTAATTCGCGGTAAACCACATTGCGATTACTGTTATTGCAATTCCAAAAAATATTGATTCCATACATCACACCTCCTCAATCCAATAGGACCTCTCCCAATAAGTTGGAAACTATCACAGCAACTCCTGCGATTAATCCAATCAAGTAATACCAAATCCCTGAACCACCCAAGTTACCAATCAATGGTATTAGGTCGCTGAGTAATGGAAGGGAATCCCATCCAAATACATTAGAAAAGAGTGCTAATAGGCCAATTACGCCCACTAAAAACAAAGTCAATAGTACGCGGCTAGTTGATGGTTCTCCGTTTCCGGTGGTCACATCTGGTAGTGTCGTAGTGTTCGTCATCGTCCTCGTCTCCAAATTGACCCCATAGGGGTCATTCTGTTCCACTTGGGGAGCGGTAATAAGTATTGACTAGCAACACAGTTGCTAGACCATGCATTGGATGGAGTATTTATTCACAATGAACGCAAATTTGCTAGAACGTTGCCTCGGCGACTTTTTGAGATTCCTAAAGGGGTCGGCAATGTCTCTTCTAAGGAAATTTCAGTTGCCCAAATTGTTTGGCATTGGCATTCTAGTCCACCGAATTCTCGTAAATCTCCTGAAACTGCATAACGCTCTATTGCAGCAACGACATGCGAATCACATTCACCGCAGTTATGGGCTCCGCGAACTTTTCCTCCAGCCGTCGGGTGAACGATAAGGCGGGAAATTTGATCTGCATCACCATTGAATCCACCATCGGGATGGATGGAGGGGTGAGCTCTCTTGATCATCTCGACCAGTGACCATAACCACGGAGGACGATACTCGTTATTGCGGTGTAATCTATCAATGATTGTACCTCTTTGGATATTCATTGGATTAACGGAAATCTCATCGCTCTTTTCTGCAACTGCTTCAATCCACTTTACACTATGATTCAATGCATCAGCTTCAGACATAAATGGTGGTTTAAACATTAGATATGTTTTAATTCTGATATTGAATTTTTGCATATTAACAACTGCCCGCTCCCAAGATTTTGTTGTAAACCCTTTATTGACATGAAATCTTAATACTTCATCATCATAGGCTTCTAAACCAATTGCTACTGCAAAGTTTTGATTAATTTTGGTTGCCCATGCTAACTTTTCTTCGGTCATTTGTTCACAGCGACTCTCGACTATCAATTCCTTACCGAGCCGTTGACAATCTGCTAATACAGTCTCTTGGAATTCCACAGGGATTTCCCTATCTTCAAAGAGACTACCTGAAGTGTAAACCTTAACCATTTGATGGTCTTCGAAATCATTGAACCTCTGTTTTGCATATTGCCACTGTGAATGTAGGTTTTCATTGGTAACATCATCACGAGTGTCATTGAAATAGCCGCAAAAAGTACAACCTGAACTCCACCACCAATGGCAACCTTTGGTTCTAAGAATTACTGTAACTGCGCTACATGGAGTACCATCTGCAGTTGTTTCTGGAGTATAATATACGGTTGCTGGTTCATCTGCATCCCATGATTGTTGGCGTTCTTTTGCCCAAGGGGTATTCGCTGGAGCTTTTATCAAATCATGAATACGGACTCCTTTGTTACTCTCGCCGAGCAAAGTAAGTGAAACGGGCTTGTTCATGTCTCTTCCTCCAGTTGCTGGGTCAACCCTTTAGCCTTCAATCCACCGATTATAGAAATTAATGCCTTACCTACTCCACAGGTGTGTAAAGAATCGTAGAACCCGCCATCACGAATTGACCCTTTGGATGCTCCGAATCACCGTCTTCTGCTGAGATCACACCGACATTGAATTTTGATGCTTGAACTCTAACGTCGACTCTAGAACCTAGACGTATCATCCCGAATCTTTGGCCTCGGCGCAATGTTGCACCCTGACTTACCCATGGAACAATCGTTCTTGCCAATGCCCCTGAAATTTGCATGACTTCGGCTATTGTTCCATCATCACTTTGGAATACTGAACGAACTCTTTCATTGTATTGACTTTCTTTTTTGAATGCTGCAGCAAAGGGTCCACGGCGCATACCCTTGCCAGTTCTGTGTTCCATTGCCGTGATAGTGCTAGCCATTGGAGCGCGATTGACATGTACGTCAAGTGGTGACATGAATACTGCTATTCTCCAAACATCTGTATCCGATTCTTGGCCTTTGGGAACTGCTTCAAATTGCTGTTCGGTTGTGAATGATAATGGCTCATCCAACGGTTCTGGAAACCAGTCTCCTGTCTGTTTGTCATTTGTACATTTACCAGATTCTAATTCTTTCTTACTTGGCCGGCGTCCGATCGCCCTTTCCCTTTTTGCAAACATTACATGGCCATCGGCAGGCGAAGTGATGATTCCTGGTTGAGAAGGGATCTTCCGGTCTGGGTCTCGCCAAAAATTGGCAAAGAATGCGGATAACATCAAACAAAATATTCCGAAAAGTGGAACGAGACCACTAAGTGGATCAATTATTGCTCCTATGACAACAGCGCTAACGCCCATCATCATTGGAATGATGACCGGCCCGTGCCCACCGTGGGCTAAACCACCCACCGATACACACCTCAATTGTCAGACTCTGCGTCTGCTTCATCATCAGCTTCTGCTTCAGCTTCTGCTTCCGCTTCTGCTTCTTCTTCTGCTTCTTCAATTACTTCAATCGGTGAAGTTTCTTCAGCAGCTGCTTCTGCTTCTGCCTCTTCTTCTGACATTTCAGAAGCTCTAACTTCAACCATTTCATCGATGCGTTCGTTGAATGCGCGAGTCATGTGTTCACTTTGACGTTCTGTTTCAACAGCACGTTCAATCATTGTATATCTATCCTTAATGGCCTTATTTAGGTCCTCGAATAATGACATGTGAGCGACATACCAATCGTCACGGGCTTTCATCTCAGTAACTGCTAAACGCAAATCCCCATCAAGTTCCTCTGCAATGTTGAATACTTTACCAAGGCGATCTTTTTCACGAGAATACTTTTCTTCCATCTTTGCCAAAGCAGGTTCTAAATGTTCAACTTGCTTTCCACCTCTTACTGCTCTAAGTTCGAGTTCTCTAATTCTAACTTCCTTTTCGGAAAGTAGAGCTTCATTTGCTTCATTGGTGATTTCTCGCTCAATGATTTCCTTCTCAAGAACTTCGATTTCAGCCTTTGCTGTTCGTAATTCTTCGACCTGTGACTCGTGTGCTGCGAATAACTTCAACAAACGATCTGTTTGAGTCTCCAATTCTTCTTGAAGTTGTTTAATTCTAATTTCCGGAGTGATAGTTCCTTCAGACATATTCTCACCTTAGGCATAGCCTATGTCTTGAGCCACATGCCACCTCCCTAAGAAACCGACGCATAAAGGGCGGTAAAGTATCCACATCTTGAAAGCAATATAATTTCACGAAGTTTTCACAATTTTTGTGCTGCATGGGCTGCAATTACTTCCGCAACACAGCCTGTTACTGCTTTACTGGCAGGTATGTGAGTGAATTCGTTAGGTCCGTGTGCATTAGATTCAGGTCCTAAAATTCCAGTTATCATAAATTCTGCTTGTGGAAATTGTTGCTGCAACATAGGCATGAATGGAATTGTTCCTCCTTCACCCATAAACTGAACTGGATTTCCATAGTGATTATTACTTGCTTCAGTTAATGCTGAATGGAGCCAAGCCGCTAGTGGTTTTGCGTGGAAACCATCTGCTGGATGTTCTGTTTCCCATGTGACATGCGCACCTTGCGGCGGGTTTTCTGTTAGAGTTTGAGCAATCAATTCTGTTACCGATTCACTATCGACTCCTGCGGGAATGCGAATTGATAATTTCAGTTTGGTATTAGTTCGCAGTACATTGCCACCTGCCGCACAAGTTGGCATTCCATCCGCTCCAGTAATTTCCAATGCTGGTCTCCAAGTTCGATTCAAGATTAATTCACTCAAGTCGCTATCATTCGCTGATACCCCTTCTAAGAAAGGGAACTTTGAATATACTTCATCGCCAAGAATTTTTGCAGCTATTTCTGCTTGCTCTATTCTAGATTGTGGGATATCAACCCATAATTCAGGAACTATTACCTTGCCAGTTGTAGAATCGGAAATTCTGTCTAAGAGATTGCGAGCGATTCTAAACGAAGATGGGATAATTCCTCCAGCATCTCCTGAATGCACTCCTGCACTTGAGACTTCGACATTTAGAGTTCCAACTATTACGCCCCTAAGAGAGGTCGTAAGCCAAAGATGATCCCAGTCACCCGCACCTGAATCCAAGCATATCACCATTGCCGGTGTGCCGATTCTGTCTGCAAGTGCTTCGAGGTGGGCGGGTAGGTCTGGTGAGCCAGATTCTTCACTGGCCTCAACTATTAATTTCAAATTAGCATGAGGAATTCCTTGTTGTTGTAAACATCGTATCGCGGTAAGGCTTGCATATGCCCCATAGCCATCATCGGCTCCGCCGCGGCCATACAATTTGTCACCACGGCGAACTGGAATCCATGGGCCAAGCCCTTCATGCCAACCAACAAATTCTGGTTGCTTGTCTGCATGTTGATAGAGTAATACGGTTTCATCCAACGTTCCTGGAACTTCCATGTAAATCAGCGGAGTCTTTCCTTCAAGTCTACGAATTTCTACTGTGAGTCCCTCTATGTCCTGTATTTTACACCAATCTGCAATGTGTTGAATCGCTTTCTCAATGTGGCCGTTCTCGTGCCAGTTTGGATCAAATGCTGGCGATAAAGCAGGAATACGAATATATTCGGACAAGGATGGAATGATGTCATTCTCCCAAGTTTCTTCGATGAGATTTTTCATTTTCACTAGGTCAATGTCTACGCCCATGTAATCTGCTGTGGGGCATCGGTTCATAGGCCATTTGCTTGAGCATTGTGCATGCGCGATGCTACAGATGTGTTCAGTGAGTGGGCAGGTAAAGGCAAAGATGAAGGGATGGAAAGAGGTCATGCAGCCTCTGTTAATGAAATGTTAAACTTAGCATTAGCAACAAATAATCTATCTCAGAGGCCATTTACAGCAATCGATATCGGTTGCGGTAATGGTTGGGTCGTTCGCAAATTGCAATGTCTTGAAAATTGCCTTTCTGCCGAAGGGGTTGATGGAGCGACTTCCATGATTGAAAAGGCAATACAGATTGACCCTAAAGGAAAATATTCTGTTGCCATGCTACCGCAGTGGCGACCTAATAATCCAGTAGATCTAATTCACAGTATGGAATTTCTTTACTATCTACTAGACCCGGTGTCAATGATAAAAATAATTCATGATGAATGGCTGAATAGTGGCGGTGTTTTTGTTGCTGGTGTTGACCATTACTCTGAAAATAAAGACTCACTGGAATGGCCAACATCTCTAGATGTTCACATGACTACACTCACTCAACAACAGTGGCATGAGGCTATGCTAAGTGCGGGATTCAGCGGTGTAAAAGTAATAAAAACTGGCGTCAAGGATAATTTTATTGGAACCTTGACAATGCTAGGAATTAAGAAATAAACAATTGGTTTGGATGAAAATCTTTAATTGATTTTAACCTTTTTAGCTGTACTTTGAGCACATTCTGTGTCTACAGCTGGAATAACTCCATGGATTATGCAACGGATTGAACCAATGAAAAATATTACTGCCATTTTCCACGCACCAATTAGGTGGGAAAAGTATCCTTTCTCTACGTCTGCTAAATGACCCATATTAGAAGCGGCTTGTCAATTGTTGTTAACATGGCCGGTCTTGGCGCCAACGGGGCCGCACAGGCGGATTTTTCCATTGTGGTATGGGCATTGCTTACACTTTGACTCATCTTCTTTCTTCATCCTATCTGGTTCATCTGATTGATCGCTTAGTCGTGCCATCCAATCTAAATGTCCTTCCAATTCCTTACGCGCTATTTGGTAATCGTCATCCGTCAAACGGACCATTCTTCCTGATGCTCCAATGAGTAATGCGGGTGCTAAAATCTCTCTTCGTTCCGATACTGGCTTTGCAGATTCCATCGCCTCCAAAGCAAGCGAATATAGTGTAAGTTGCAAACGGTATTTGTCAAGTATTTTCTTTTCTGCATCAGTGGTTGCAAATGGAGTTAGAGGGTCCCCTTCTAATCTTTGCAATAGATGGCCTTTACTAACATCTGATTCATTGAATTCACTCCTACAGCCTGTTGTTTTTAGATCGACAACTTGCAAATATCCTTTGTTGGATTTATCACGCAATGCCAATACTAAATCAGCTCTTCCGTCAAATGAAATTGTAACTTGTTCTACTTCTGCAACTGGTTGTGGGCCTGATAATGAAAACACTGTTTTGTATTTATCTTGCATCGAAATATTATGCTTGTATAAGAATGGCAATTCTGTCCTCAGACCTTCAACAGTAAATCCATCTTGAGTTTCTCCAGCTGATAATTTTCCAAGTAATCCATTTTGAGTTAACTGTGATAATTGAATCAGTCTCTTTGCGGTTATTCTGGCTTGCTGTGCAATGTTTTTATCGCTGCTAGAAGAGTCAATATTGAATTCCGCCAGTACTTGATTAATGACTGTCTTATCTGCTAAAGCATCCTCACTTTTCTGGCACCAACCATCTGGCAAGTCTAGGCAAGGTTTCCCTGCTAATGCTGCCGGATTGGCAAGGCCTACCTCGACCAATCGATGCATTATTAATCCGAATTTTTTAGCGCTTGGCCAATCATCGACTGAATCAACTTGTTCATTCATCAGTTGCATTTTCTCTGGTTTCCATCCCTTGATATGTTCTAGCCAATGGCGGCGGCGGCATTCATGGGATGTGTCTAAGGAGTGCGAACTCATCCGAATTGATTGAGAAACCATTGGCAAATTGGTAACGGTTGTTGGAGTAGGCGGTTTGGCCTTCAATATTTTGTTTACTCTGGTTTCAACTTCTAACCAATTGCTTAGTGGTGACTTGGTTTTAACACTGTCAAAACAATCTGGTGAATGGTAAATCCTAATGCTTGAAATGGCATTTCCGCCTAAACCGGAATCTGAATAAAGTTTCAGTGGATCTATTTTTAATTCTGATTCGGCATATGGAGTCAATGGTGTACCAAAAATATCTTTTTCGAGTAGCCAAGGTGAATCGATCTCTGAATTTGAATGGGCTACTCCACGTAATCCCTCTAGTAACATCAATCCCATACTACGCTTGCTAGGCTTACCCTTTTTCAATTTCAAACAGGCTTCTTTTGCGTCTTGGGTTGCCTCTTTTTTATGGCTACCTACGAGAATTAATCTATCCTCAACCCGAGTCAAAGCAACATAAAACTCGCGCCTTCTTTCTGCTTGTGTTTGCGCTGAATCCATGTTCTTTGTGAATTGCCACAGGCCATCATATGGTCTCTCTCGACTCACCCATGGATTGATTCTTCCAGCAAGAACTTGGGGGGTGACTAATACGTTTTCTTTGACCGCCATCGTCGCATCCATTTTACCGGCATTGAAAATTCCAGCAACTACAACGACCTTTGATTGAAGTCCTTTAACGCCATGAATTGTCATTATCTGAACTGCCCCGCCAGAAGGTACTGATACTGCCTTAGGGCCTTTTTTCTTGAGTTCGGACAATTGTTTCATTCGGCGATATATTGCACTGCAATCATGTCCTAATTCATTACCAATTTTATTTGCTAAAGCATACCATGCTTCTCCGTTTTGCCTGTCAGCATCTCCTGGATAGGCAGTTAGTAAATCTGAATGATCTAATACTGCATCAAACACGTCATAAACTGCTCCAGCATCTACTAGTTCTGACATATGTTTAAGCAGATTCTTGACCGAGTCGGTGGGTGAATTTTCGATCAATTTAATCCACCATCCTTGTTTACTAGGTTTTGAAAAGGCTTTTGCTATTTGTTTATCTGTCAGCCCCATTATCGGTGAACGGCAAATGGCTAATGCTGCGTGTTTGGATTTTGGATTACTCATCAATTCTAATACTGCCATCAAGGTAATACAAACTGGACGAGCTAGCAATGCGCCTTGTTTATCAGCAAGTACTGGAATTCCTTTTGCCTGTAATTTGTCAATTAAATCAGGTAAATGGGTTCTAGCATGTAATAATATTATGACATCATCTGGTGAAATCACATCGCCTGTTTCTTTGATTTCAACCATTTTATTTGTTGCTCCATCCAAAATCTTTGTTGGCGCTTTGTTGAACAATGCATGTAATCTTGAAGCGATCATTTCATGCTCCAATTCGGATGTTTTGGCCTTGGGATTATTGAATGCGATTAGGGGTTTCAGCGTATCAGTTTCCGGAGTCCCAGCCTCTAGTTGTAGAGGTAATATCCATTCTAAGATTCCTTCAGAATCATCATCTCTCGCTGGATTAAGATCCTGAGAGTTGGCATGCCAATCTCCAGGTAATGCTTGATGTCGTTTGTCGAAAACATCTCTGAAAACTCCATTCAAAGTATGTACTAAATTGTGCAGAGTTCTATAATTTGAAGTCAAATCAATATGGCCTTCTTGACGCTGTAAGAAACGAGGATTCAATATCGGAGTAGATTCGTCATCTTCTATTCCTGCTGGAATATGTGTCCACGGCTCTGAATGCGCCACACCTTTGTACAATGCGCTGATGAATGAGTGCCCACCGCCTGTTGGCCGCGGGTCTCGCCCGTATCCAGGTTTACGATACGGAGTAAATTTTGGATCTGAAAATTCAATTTGGTTATTTTTTCTTATTTCTGTAACTGCACGAAGCATCACGGTTACTTCTGCCTGACGGAATCGATAGATGCTTTGTTTCATATCACCGACGATGCAAATCGTTGGATCCCATTCGCCCAATGGTGGGCTTGGTTCATCTGGTCTTCTATCTCGTGGCCCCCAAAGACGTGCGAGTAATCTAAAATGAGATGGGTTAGTATCTTGATATTCATCGATGATGAATGCTCGATATTTTCTTCTCAAAGATTGTAATACTTTGAATCTACGACCTAAATCATCAAGACATTTATCATTGCCTTGTGCAAGTGTAAAGGCTTGAGAGATGTGATAATCTGTCCACGGCTCATCGCCTAAACTATCCAAAGCATCTACAACTGCAGATGGGTAGTCCATACGGCAAATTTCCGGGCAGCGAGATAGTAGCAAATCCCCTACCAAAACCTGTATATCATCGTAATCATGTACCCCTTCCTGTGCCTTTCTCAAAGTCATTATTGCTTTGCAGCCTTTATGCACAGTTAACAAATCAGCGAGAACTCTACTTTGTAATTCACTAGAGATTCTTAAAATTCCTTTTGGCGCTTTTTCTGGTGGATTTAGAGTTAGAGGCGAGATTCTATACTTGCAATCAGCAGGCATCCATTTGATGTTTGTATATGGCTCCAGTGTGAAAGAGCTGCGGCCTAGCATTCTGATCAAACGGCCTTCTTGTCCATCCAAAAGTAATTTTATTTTGTCAATGAGTTCTTTGGATTCTGCTGCAATCCTTGTCTTTTCTGTACCCTTGACGCCTGTGACATTACTTTTTGCAAGTAAACCATTCGGCCATCCTTCTTCAGACAATTTGTCGGCTGGAAGGTTACCGCGTGGAAACAATGAGACATCATCCTCTTTGTGTAATGATTTCCAATTTACAACCGCGATTGCTACTAACCAAACCCATTGTATTTGTTGTGTAGCGTCAGTAGGTAATGGTTCGTTGGCCAAGTATTGAAGATGGCGGAAACGTGTGAGGTGAGTTCCTTGTTCTTTCTCTGCCGCTCCTAAATAAGAAGCATCGTAATTGAGGAATAACTTAGTCCAATCTTTCAAATGGCCTTGTAGTTTTGTAGTAAATGCAAGTGCTTCATCTTGTACAGGTTCTACCATCATTTGCAATAATGCCTCACTTGGTGGGGCGCTAACTCCGTCCCAAGCGAGTTTCATTTGCTCACAACGATGCATTAGTGAGCGTCTTGATTCTTCAACGAATAATGACTTCCAAAGCAGCCCTTTGAATACTACTTCCGCCTTTTGTTGGCCTCCAAGCAATACTGCAAGTCGGTTTCTCGCAGCAATGAATTCTGATTCACCTACTGTTATTCCAGCCTCTCTTGCATCATATTCTGAACGAACCCGCCACGCGGTATGTAACGATTCTTGTTGTAGTAAAGGCGTTCTTTCCTCAGCAATTTGTTCACGACTTGGGTGTATTGCGACCATGTCCAAATGTGGCGACACTATTCCTGAAAGGAAAGCGTCAATCGTAGAAATAGGTGCATCATCCAAGGCTGCAACCAATTTCTCTACATCAGCTAAAGATTTGATACGAGAATCATAAATCAAATCATCTTGAGTTGGATCTTTCGGCAAAGGCCTAAGAAGTGAAACGCTCTTACGGATTCTAGCTTTCAACTCCGCTGCTGCTTTCTTGGTGAAAGTAATTGCAACCACTTCGCTTGGGATAAGCCCTCTCCATTCCTTGAAATTTTTACGCTCTTTTGCTGGAGCCCGGAGTGAACCTTGTCCTTGTAACGGCTCTCTAGGCCCATTCGGCAAACATAGCGTGGCGCGTTGTTCTGAGGTGATTAAATGTTGAACGTATCTTTCCGCCATCACTGTAGTTTTACCAGTCCCTGCACCAGCATCAAGAGCAATGTGCTTATCCAAATCCAATCCTAACATTTGACTGAAATTAAAAGGTGGTTTAGCCATTAATCATCACCTCCAACGACTGTTGCAACTGGGCATGAATTCTTGACCAAACAGAACCTGCAGTTTTTCTTTGAAGGGGTTGGATTAACCATTCCTTCTTCTGCCGCGGTTACCGCTCTTGCTGAAGTGCGAATTCTTTCACTGATCCACGCTCTAAAGGCATTCGATTTTGGAGGTGCATCTTCTCCTAAATTGCGATAGTGGATTTGGCAACTCTCAAATTGTTTTCCAATTGATAAATCCTTTAGATATTCTTTCAAATCACTATCAATATCAACATAGTGAACCGTATCTTCGCCAACTTCACTCACACCTACGCCAACTACTCTATCTCCTGGATTGATAAGTTCCCAAGCCCTAGCATAAACGCCGAGTTGTACTTCATCAAAAATTGCCCTTCTATGGCGGTCTCCTTCTTCGCCTTCTTTGGGACCTTTGATGGTCTTCAAATCTCTAATAATTATCCATCTCTTAGCCGGACCACAAGACTCTTTGCCTAATGTAAGAGATTTCATATCCTCTGTTTTATCACTTAAGACGCCGTTCTTTATTGCCAATTCCCGAATATCTTTCGGCAGTATTACTTCATCGACCCTATCAATTCTACCCTTGCCCGAAAATTTGAAAGGTTTTTTATTTCCAGATTCATCAGTTGCATCAATAGTCACAGAATCACTACCTTTGGCCTTGCAAAACCATTCACAAGCAATAGGAGCGACGTCCTTTAGTGCTAAATCGGCATCTACTAATCGGCCAAGTCTGCCGCTTGCAGAAGGTGTATTTATACCATCCAAGTATTCTTGCCATTGTTCAGTTGAAATTCCAAGCAAATCCCTGGTTCGATGAACTGCAACTGCGTCTTTTCTTGCTAACCATGGTACATTTTCTTTCAAATATTCAAGTACTACTTTCCAAGCTTTATCGGTTGTTCCAACCGGTCCTTTTTCCAGTGATACGCCTTTGGACAATGCTGGGCCGCCGAGTTTTACACCATGTCCTTCCAATATCGCACCTTCGCAATCGTGAATGATAGTTCCCCCGGTTCTATCGTCAAGGTCTTCGCTTTGTGTTTCTTCTATACCGGCGCGTAAATGAGATTTCATCCACGCTTCCCGTGGACATTTTAGCCATGCTTGGAGGCGGCTAGCAGACCACATATCAACCTCTATTTTTATTGTTTCAGAACCAATATAATTGTTGATTTTATTCTTTTTGAAGGTGGCTGGAGGCAAAGGTCTAGGGTCGATCGCTGGGGTTTTTTCGTCCTTGTTCGTTGTCTTTTCTCCAAGTGCTGGCCAAACTTCCTCTCCCCTACCACCCTTCTTTACTTGTTTTTTACTTGGTTGTAGTAGTATTGTATCATAACTTAACATTTCTTGTCGTTGCTTCCAAGAAATTGTTTCACCAACTTTTAGGTTAGAAAAATTAGGCTGTCTTGCAAATCTATCGGCTTGCAGTTTTTGTTCATGGGCTATCGCTATTGTTCCAATGTGAGCTGGGGAGCCTTCTTCATCCCATCCTCCAGCAATCGCCAAACCAAGGCGTTGTTTTCTATCTCTGCCCCTATTACCTGAACGTTGGCCTCGTGCAGTTCCAGATTCCATCACCATGGAAAATGGGCGCGGTGTTAGCCATTCACCTTCACCACTTTGACGGCCAACTAAATGCCACGCTCTATTAGGATACTTTTCTAAATATTCTGTGTCTGGAATGAATGATGGAATTTTAGAATGTTCTGTAATTTTTCCTTCTAATCTCAAATCCCCAAGCCATTCAGCCAATGGTGCACTCGGCCCGCAACCTTCATCAGCTGTGGTATCAAAAATTACTACTGTTTTTGCTGCATTTAGCAAATGACGAAGATGATGGCGCCCTCTACGAATTGGTAAATCAGTGGTGTGAAGTCCTAATTTTATTCTCGCCTCAGAATCAATCCATGGAACTTTAGGTGCTTTCATAGACCAAGCGTTAACATCACATCCTGCTAGAATTATCAAATCTGCTTGTAATCCATGTGCATCCTCTGGAGTTGCTAATGTCAAATTTTGATTAGTGGTTCGCGAGGTATCTAGTTTCGATTTGCTGGCTATTAATTCTAATAATTCTGTAAATTTAATACCGCTAGATGCGATCTTGAAACCACAATTATGCATTTGTTGAACCAAATTATTGAAGGATTCGTTTATAATTTGTAATGCTTGGATGGAGCGGTCTTGATTTGCATTTCTTTGCATCAATTCCTCCCAATTAACTTTTGATAGGATGTGATTGAACCATTCTGCGCCGCTTGTTAGTGGTTCTGGTAGAGGCAATATCTCCCCACTGGAACACCCAATCACATCTTCACTCAACAATGCTTTATCGCCATCCAGTAGGAGTGGCGCCCAGATTCGAGATAATGATGCAATCCACCATTGAGTTTGTTCCAACTCTTTTGGAGTTTCTTCTTTATCACCTAATTGGGGCTTGACTTGCTCTAACATTCTCATCCATCTTTTTAGCGCACCTTGGCCGCCTAAGACGTGAAATGACTGCGCCATTTTCTCCAAAATAGAAGGAGTCGGTTTTGCCTGCCAATCTTTCTTTGTTGGATGTTTGTCGTTGGTCACGGAGCCTGTCCAAAGTGGTAAAGCATTAGATGAATACAAGTTCAGCAGTTCTGCTAAACTCCATGCATTTTGGCCACTACTCATTCTAGCCAGTCGTAATATTGCTGCGATAGCTGGTTGGGAATCCAACTCGTCAGCAGTCAGTGGCAAATCATATCCTAATTCTTTCAGTCTCTTTGACCAAACTTGTTCTCTTGAAGATTTGGCGCCATCAACCAATAGAATTGTGCCCAAAGGGTTTTCACAGTTTGCTTGATAATTTGAAATGACTTCAATTGCTGCATTGATTGAATGTTCACTTCTATCTAAAGTTACTATGTGATGGGATGTCTCCTTTTTTGCACCTATTGAGGAGAGCCAATCGTCTGGAGAATCTACCGCCAATACCTCGTGATTCGGTAACCACTCGGGAAGTTCGGATTGAGTGATGAAATGTGTATCTTGAATGTATGAGCCATGGTGGCCTATGCGGAAATTACCGGCATTACATAGTTGATGGATGGGTTTGAATTTTGCAATTGCAGTTAACAGATCAATTTCAATCTCGGTAAAGTCTGGCGCCATATCTAAAATTACTATCCCACTTATTTCTTTTAATGAAAATGGAATCTCATTTTCATCTATTGATTCTAGCACCTCCACCAATCTTCTTTTGACCAAGTCTGGGTGTGATCCTCCTAATTTCTCTTCGATACCAAGCAGTATTCCGACTAAGTCTTGTGCACCAGGGTCGTCTTGCCAAGCCTTGGGGTCTCTAACTTCAGATAATACTCGATGCAATTGTAGTAATCTCTCAGTTTTGAAAGTAGTCCATGCGCCATATTCCCCGGTATGCATTAGGGGGAATTGATTATTCTTTGCAGATTCAACACATTCCTCGTGGACTAGCGAAAAGAGGGTAGCGTCGTTTTCAAGCATTCCTGGCAAACGAAGATCCAAATGTAGAGATGCCACCAATCGTTGAATTGTTACATGCCGAGTTGTATCTGCAGGAATTCCATTCATCGACAATTGCCGTAACAAGCTTGAACGCGAATTATCAGTAGAGTGGATAATTAGAATATCTTTGCCGGACTCGGTTTGTATACCATCTTCTAACCATTGAGGAACTGCCAAACCATGAGGTATTGCCTCTTTGGTGATTGTTACCTGTACCGGGTCTGACATTGAAACTACTCCTAGACTATGTGAACTAAAGTCAACCGTTATTGAAGGCTTGCATTATTATCCAAGTATCAACTATATTTTATGGAGAATGGGGAGTTGTTTTTCGCGAGACGATGTTCACTAAACTTTACATTTTCTTCGAATAAATATGGCCCACTCGAATGTTATGCAAACCAATGTAGTAAAGGAAAATGGAGAAGTTTTTACATTTCAAATGTGCCTTTAAGCACTGTTTTGGATGGTGTGTTACATTCATGTTTCCTTACTTTATATAGGGTCGATGGAATGTTATTAATGTGAACAAGACTAATTCATGTTCGGCCATTATACGACATCTCAGGCGAAAGTTTTAAATGAGAGGGCGTGTATACCTTACTGTTGAGCGCCGAATTAGACCCTACAGGACCTATTTTTAGGCAACCCTAATCCGTTCTCATCATCAAAAGGATCGTGCAACTCCTTATTAAGAATGCACCATAAACTGGAGGAAGTAAAATATGAATGATAAAACAAACAAACAAGAAGACAGAAGAGACAAGTGTGAAGACTGTGGTAGCGACGAGTTTACCACTAACTACGTGCGTGCAGAAAAGGTATGTGACGACTGCGGATTAGTAGCAGTGTTCCAAGTCTACACTGCCAGTGATGACAACCGTAATCATGGCGAAGAGGCAACTGCTGGAAGAGTCAATACATTTGGTAAGACTGACAAAGGCACTGCTCTTGGCAGCAAACCACTCTCTAAGCAGGAAATCCGTGGCCTATCCCCTTCTGCTAGAAAGGCATTCTTTCGCTTGAGGTTGATGGAACGTGGCACTGTACGTGACAGCCATCCATTCTATGGCAAGGTAATGAATCAGATGAAAAGCCTTTATGGCTCTTATTCCGCTATTCGCTTAGAGCACTTAGCTCGTATGGCTTGCACCCCATTGACTCTTAAGGAATCTAAGATACGTGATGGTTTGAAGAGTTGCGACCAAAAAAGGTTGGCTATGCCCAAACAATCTATCTGTCGTCAAAAGGATGACCTGAAAGGTGACTCTGAAGAAAATAACGCCAGAATTATTGCCATTGCTTTGGCTGAGATTGGTGGTGACTTGCAAATCACTTCCAAGATTGACCGTCGCTATGACCTACCTCGCTTCGGACTTACCGATAAGCAGATCTTAACTGCTAAAACAATAATCATGAAGCACTACAAGGCACGTGTTAGTTTCCTAGGAGTGGCTCCACCTCGTAGAATCGACCCTAGTGAATTACGTGATGATGATGTAGACCAAGTGACTGCCCATCTTGAAGAAAATCTTTCCACCACATTAAGTGATGCTGATTTAGATGCTGTCCACAGAAACGCTGCCTACAGACTCGACCTCTTGTGCGAACCTGGCGATGGAGTGCAGACTCCACTAACTGTCAATACCAACATTCGTATGGTTGTTGCATGTGTCTATTATGCTGCATTGCAATCTCTTGACCTTGCTGATGGTTTGTTAAACCGTGTTGCTTCAACCTGCCGCCTTACTGGAAGTGGTGTTTCATCACGCTTAGAACAATTCCGTGACGAGGATGCTTCTGGGAAGCTATTCGTCGATGGTGCTTTCGAGGATTTCGTACAATTGTAAAGCGTACAATATTACCGCAAACAAGATAGTTCATATTGAATCACTAGATGGGTTTGATTAATGCGCTTCATATCTTGTCTTGTCTCGTTAATGCTAGTTTCGATAATTATTCCAATCAACGCCGATGCCGCAGCGGCTGAAGAGTTGTCAATTGGAGTCATATTCGGCGGCCAGTGGGCTGAAGCAAACAATAGTTCTGTTCAGACAAGTCAGTTGGCCGATTTCCCTGCAATTGTTGAAGATTATACTGCCACATGGTGTACTAATTGTGTTGAAGTTGAACATGCACTTGATGATGTAGCGCTACAGGTGCCGATTCAGCAATATAATTTCCATCGCTCTATTGGCGAAACTCAGGATCCTTTCGGTACTGACGTTTTGGACCTTCGCTGGGAGTCAAGGTATGGTCAAAGAGTCCCTCCCACCGTTGTTTTTAACGGTAGCCAAAAGCAAGTAGGGAGCGTCTCTAATGGAGATACTTTGCAAGATGATTTTACTGCATTAGCGCAACTTGACTTAGGTCTTGGACAAGGGAGTTCTAGTTTTAGTTGGACTGGTACTGGACAAAACAGTGGTTCTGTTTCATGGAATCTTTCAATCGACAGTTCTCAATTCGGAGATAGTATTATTTCGGTAAATTTGTGGGTTGTTGAAACAACTGCTCATTTCAAAGATGGGACTAATGGCTTAGAAGATTATCCACTTATCGTACGTGAAGTTCAATCGTTGGGCAATTCAACTAGTGGCACAGAACAAATCTCTCTACCTGATGCATTTGACGGAGATGATCTCACAGTGCATTTGATCTACCAATTAATCGATCCAGTCGTTGATGAAGAAATAGTAGCCAAGGAGCCTTTAACCTCAAATGAAAAAGGATTACCTGCTGTATCACTAATTGCTACTCTTGCGATTGTTGTCGCAGCTGTACAGTTAAGAGAATCACGGACTATCAAGGAATAATATCTACGTTGATTGGGCCTGCTCCTTCATCGCGTAGATCTTCTTCTAATTCCCATGGAAATTCAGGTACTTCTTGAGGTGCTTCTGGCGCCTCTCCATAATGCCACCACCAGGGTGGAGCGCCTCTCGCCCCATTTCTTTGTTGTAAGGCCTCAATTATTCGAGTCATAGAACGGCGGTTGTTTGGTAGTGGGTGATCTCTGCGAACCAATACTATCTGGCCATTGAAAACTCCATCTTCAACATAGCCTAATAATTCAGCAAGTCTTACAACTGTACGCTTCTCGGTTCTGTTTCTCAACGTCACTCTTAGATTACAATGTTCAAAGGATACTGCCTGCATATTTTGTTCTCCGAGTCTAATTGTTGAACCAAGTGGTTGAAGCTGAAGGGCTTGCCAAATACGCGGCATTAATTCACACCAACGACGCTCTCCGTTTCTAATATCACCAATGGGATAGTTCCGATTGCCGATGCCGTCATTTCGCAAGTACATCCAATCGTCACCATAAGGCGGATTCATTCTATGAGTGAGTTCTATTGCTTCATTAAGCGGCTTGAATGATACTTCTTGGCGCCATTCTTCAACGAATTTTTCAATTGGCGGTGGGTTTCCTTGCGAAACTTCTCTAAGTGTTGCGTTGATGTATTTTGTATTGCGCGGCCTCCTTTGGCCCCCCCAATACTGGTCGGCTCTGATCCTAAATAATTCCCCTCCAACTGGCCCTCTGTTGGGGACTACTCGGCGGGCGTCGTAATTTCTTTCTAGTAAATTTTGTAACGAGTCCTTTTCCTGCTCTGGAAGAGAATCTTCATCAAACTCATACCATGCGATAGATTTTACTCTCCTTGAAGACTGATGACGCAATTGCTCAAGTGCTTTGACATCGATAAATGGTTTTTCGATCGGAGTTAGTTTATTATTAAATCCAAATGGCGGATTAGTTGTTATTTCTGTCAGTAAACTCTCAACCCTATTGGCCAATGTCACATCATCCACCAGTGAAAGTACTACTGAAGCAATGGTGTCTCCCAAAGGTACTTGGGCGTGGAATCTTCCATGATGGATGCACAATGGAATGGGCGAGTGTGGCGATAAACACCTGAGGGCGCTGATATGGAATGGCGCCCCATGCGCCCCTTTTCCAACACGTACTTCGTAAAAATGGCCCAGGCGACCAATTACCAATATTCTACCTGATTGAACAAATACATTATTTGGATTAGCCGTAATTATCTGGTTTAGAAAACTAATCGATCGGAGCATTGGAGCTGAAATATCTAATTTGTCATCATGGCTAGCAGTCCAATTGTTTTGCATGGCCAATAAGTTTAATCCGGTTTGTGATTCAAGTGGAGATAATACTGCGGATATCAAATAAGCCCAAATTACTGGGTCTTCTGGTATATTTGTTAAGCGCGAATTACCTGCCTTTGTCCTAACTCTAAATTGCCATTTATTTCTTGTAAGTTTTAACGGCCAATCCTTGAGTGCTAGAGGCCTATCTGTCGGCCTATGAGTTAGCCATCTAGATATCCAAGGAGAAGTTATCAAGTCGAGAGAACCTTTTGGATGATGGTCGAAACCTTCAATCACTACCTTTTTGAAAGTGGTTGGACTTGAGACATGAACTCGTAAACGTACATCTCTTGCCCATGCACTCAATGGATGAGTGCCATTAGATTCTTCACTAGCAAGTTGATCTTCAACTTCTATTTGCAGCCAAGTTAGCATCGCCACCAGGGGTCGCTTTTGGCAGTTATTTGGTTGCTGTCGCCCGTCACGTAATTCTCTCCTCCGCATCATTCTATGCCTTCTATATTCATTGAAAACACGACCATAATGCTCTTGTTCTCGAGAAGTGATGGCATCGTATACTAATGATCCCATAGTCGAAACTAACTTTGAAATATTCCACCCAATTCTTTTTTTCTCATTAGAGATTAGAGTTAATATTGAAATCATTGGAATGGGTGCGGGAAGTTTTCTTCCATCGAGTACAGCTGTATCTTGTAAAAAGGAAAGAAGTTTTCCATCGTGTAATGCGAAGCCAATTTGCAATATTCTCCGCTCTTCGTGTTGTAATCGGTGACCCTCTTTTATCAAATGAATAATTCCCTTAAGTTGTTCGATTGAACAGGGTAATGATTGGATTGGATCCTCATTATCCCTCAACCTAGCCCATGTAACGTCTGCAGTTCCGTCTACATTTGCTTTTAATTTCGACCAGCGTTGCTTTGAGGTTCGGCCTCTCCCCCCGAACAATTCAATTCCTTCTTCATGTTCCCTTGGAGTTAAAACTACATTCCAATCTGTACCTAATGAATTACCAACAATAGACTGGCATAACAGGCAGAGAGTTTCAGAACCAGAATTGTTTTTACAAGCATCACAATTTTGCTTATCCTTAGAACTCATAATGATGCATCGAGCCTAGGGTATTTGAAGTACGCAAACAAAACATTATGCAGCAATACTAAACAAATTCTAACTTAATTGTGAAAAGGCTTGGATTATTCTCTGTTCATCTTCATCATCAATATGTAAATGACAAACAATTCTGACACTATTTGGACCTAGGTCAAAGAGATCAATTCCATTCTTCTGCAACTCTTTCACTACCTTATTTGCAGATTTTTCACAAGTAACATAAACCATATTTGTTTGAACTGTGTCCAAATCTACAGAGAAGGAATCCATGGAATTAATGGCTGTAGCAATACGTTTTGCTCGCTCATGATCTTGTTCCATCCTCTGAATATTATTGTCCAATGCAAAAAGACAAGCTTGGGCTAATATTCCCGCTTGTCTCCAACCTCCACCGAACATCTTTCTCCAACGATGAGCCCGCGCGATGAACTCTGTACTGCCGACCAAAACAGAACCTACAGGAGCTCCCATTCCCTTTGAGAAACAAATTGAAACCGAATCATAATCTCTAGTCATTCGTTTTGCATCTATTCCCGTTTTGATTACCGCATTGAATATTCTTGCTCCATCGATATGTGTTTTACATCCATTTTTATTGGCAACTGCTGCTATATCATCTAATGTCTGTTGAGGATAACAGGTGCCTCCGCCTAAGTTTGAGGTGTTCTCTACGCAGACCAATGTCCCGTTTGGATAATGTCCTTGGCTACCTTCTGATTTTCGTATTGCCAATGCGACATTATCTGGACTCATGATGCCGTTTATTCCCTCGACTAAAGCAATGCTAACTCCGCATAATGCTGCGTATCCGCCACCTTCATATTTGTAAATATGAGCGGTTTTATCACATACAATCTCATCACCAGGAACGGTATGTGCTCGAATTGCAATAGCATTGGACATCGTTCCCGAAGCTACGAAAAGTGCGGCTTCTTTACCGAATAATTTTGCGACTCTATTTTGTAATTCGATAACTGTTAAATCATCACCCAGAACGTCGTCTCCAACACTAGCACTCTCCATTATGGCTCGCATTTGAGCGGTTGGCTGGGTTACTGTGTCCGAGCGGATATCAACTCGGTTACTCGGATGGTCGCGCATGTACTCGCCTGTTCGGCAACACACATCAAACCGGTGGTTTTGTGTAATCTTTTACAAAGTCGTAGGCAAGGATTAAAATATACTCGGAATAATTTAGAGTTATGTGTGATTTATTTGGAATGAGTTGTAATGAAGAAGATAGGGCTACAAGAAGTTTGCCAATATTTTCAGAATATGCCCACAGAAACCCTGATGGTTGGGGTATTGGATGGTTTGAAGGGAATAATGCTGTAGTGCGTCGTGCTCCATGCAGAGCAGACTGGGATGAGACTTTCTTTGACAGCATGGATGAAGCACGAAGTCACAATCTAATCGCTCATATTCGCTATGCCACACATGGTGAGCGCAATGATTGTAATTGCCACCCTTTCACTCGCCATCACAAGGGAAGAGATTGGATGTTAGCCCATAATGGATGGGTCGTTGGCGCAGGTGGCCATCCTGGTGCAGAAGGGGATACTGATTCAGAGACTATTTTTCACGAAATAATGGACAAGGTCGGCGAGTATCAAGACTCTGGAGCTTTTAGAGGAAAATATGTGGCGTTGAAAAAGGCGATTGAAAATGTGTTTAATTCACATCACGGTACTATCAACTTGAATCTGTTGATCAGTGATGGAAACATGTTGTATGCTTTCAACCATTATAGTGCTAAACCAATGTATATGCTTAGGCGTTCAAAGGCATATGGTGGAGCAATACTAGTTTCTACAAAGAAATTAACTGATGAGAATTGGGAAGTTATTCCCAAAGATAGGTTGCTTTCTATCAATAATGGTGAAATCGAAATGTTGTCCCGTCCATTCTTTGATGAATAATTAGATAAATGAAATTAAAGAAGTTTGAGAGTACCTGTTATTTTCTCAAGCAACTCATCTTGGCAAGGACCAATTGCCAATACGGTCAGAGAACCTGAAGGGATTTGAGTATGTCCTGCATCGTGAACCTTTGAAGTTAGCAATCCTTCATCAATAGCCAATTTTTCTAATGCCAGTAAATGGTCTGCATCGTCACCTTTTAGACAAACTTTTTTTTGTCCAGAAGATAACCATGCTTGGAGAGCAAGAGGGTTGTTTTCTCCAGCCTTCAATGTTGCTTGGACCGAGGCATGACCAGCTTGAGCAGCGATTTTTCCTTTGCCCATTTTCAATCCATTATTGATTATAAGAACTAATTTGACCGGCCCGGAAGGCGATTCACCTAACGCCGAAGGAGCAGTCATCTTGTGAATAATTGAGCGTAGTCCCACTTCATCCCCTCAAGTAGAGGCAGGGCTCAACCCTCAATAAGGCTTCAACTGTGAAGTGAGTGCATCGATTGACCTTCTTGGTGCTGGTCCAATGCCGAGAACTGTTATCGTTCCAGGCTCCACTTCTGTATGGCCAGCATCTTTGACAATGTGTGTTACCAAACCTGCTGCTTGTGCCTGTCCGGCTAATTGTTGCAAACTTTGTAGATCGTCAACTTTGAGGCATATCTTTCTAGCTCCACCATTTAGCCACCTCTCCATTAATCTTGAATTGGCCTTACGCGAAGACATGGTGCACGAAACCGCTGCATGTGCGCACTGAACTGCCATTTTACCTGCTGATAAGTTGAGATCTTTTCGAACTATCAAAGCCATTGAAGGGGAATCATCGCTAGTTGACATGACCTTCTACAACCTTCATCATTCATGATTGCTGAACAATAGATTCCACTGTTGTGGATTTAATTTCTTCAACAACGATATCTTCTGCAACTACATCTGCAAACCATGAACCAAACCAAACTGCAAAGGTTAGGTTGCCGAGTGCATGTAGCAAATCATATGGGATTCCATGAGCAAGATACGTTAGGAAAGTTACTATCGTAAATGAACTATCAATGATTGATAACGAGGCGATAAGGTCGAAGACGAAAGCAGAAGCAATCGCTGCAATAAAGAGACGGCTGCGTTGTAATTCTCCATTGACGATTAATGATAACTTTGAGCCCATAACCGCGACGCTTGCCCAACCGATGGCTTGGAAAATGGTCCACCATCCGTTACCGATTATTGCATTGGAAAGCATTGCGACCAATATTGCGAAAGCAGCACCACGTCGTGCACCTAATTGAGCTCCAACGATTAATGCTGCAACTGTCACAGGTTGAATATTAGGCAAAGGTTGCATCAATATTCGTGTTGCTGAAACAGCGAGAACTAATGTTAGTAGTAATAGTGAATCTCCAAGACTTTTCTTTGAAGGAGTTGCCAATAACCAAAATGCTGCAACTAACAAAATTACATCCAAAACAAGACTAGTTGTTGGAGAAAATACTGGTCCGTGTGTACCAAGGGCTTGGAACATGTAACAAGCCAAAGGTAACGCCTCCTTGAGGGTTGCGCGCAAATTAGCAATGATTTTGCAATATCATGCAGGTAGCCAATGAACGATTGTGTTTTCTTCAATAGCAATATTTTCAGCCGATAATGAACCTCTTGAACCATTGACGAAAAACTCCCAACCGTGTCCTTGGTGACCATTAAACGAAGTGATATAAGTGCCGATTTCTGATTGCTGTGAACTAATTGTAATGTTTAGATCAGAGGCTGCTTGAGTCGTTAACTGTAAGACATTGTCAAATCCAGAATATCCACCCACAGTATGCTGGTGTCCATCTATTTCAATAATTAATATCTGAGTATCTTGCCATTGTTCGGGCCAACTTTGATTCCATTCACCTTCTACTCCATTTGTTGCGCCTTCATCTCCAATCGATTCACTCAAATCATCCACTTTGCCCGACCATTGGGTCGACAACGTTGGTATTGTGATAACCGCTATGATCAAAATAAGTAATATTGAAAATTTCTTACCTTGTTGGGGCTTTCCTGCCGCGAATAATATTGCACAGAAACTACTGAAAATTACAAGTAAAATGATTTTACTATTATTTTGTTTATCATTATCTGTTGAAAGGTTTTCATCCACCTCTTCAACAATATTTGTTTCATTTAATCCACGCCAATAAACAACCATTCTGCCAGCATCATTTGCCAGTACTAACCAATCTGAATCTTCTTCAGAAAATACTGCAGGGGCTGCGGTTGTATATGTTGAGAAGCCCGGCTGGAAGCCTCTAACATGCTCAAGTAATCCATTTTCAACCAATGTGAATCCTTTCCATCCACCTTGGGCAGTGTTGAGTGGCACCATGAATTGCCCATCTAATCCCATTGCCATCTCACCGTTGGTAGCGAATGTTAGAGAAGATAATGCACTGCAATTTTGAGAACAATCAAATGAACGTAATTCAGATGAATCACCCGTTACCAAATACCCATCTACCATAATTGGCATCGCTGGAGAAGAACCTGAAGTATGACTGTTAATTATTGAATAGTTTTCGTCTAGTAGGGCAATTGTACTCTGTCCTTGGCCTTGAGCATGTATTACTATTCCTCCATTGGTCAAGAGAGGAGAGTGCCTAATCTTGCCAATTGCCAGTGGATATGATGTCAAATTGCCTTCGCGTGATAGATGCCATAGAGTTCCATTTTCATCGCCTGCTAGATAGCCTGTATCAGTCACAGTAACACCATTTCTCCAGCCTAAGTCAGTCGTTGCGTTTTGAATTAAAGTTCCATCTGCAAGGCATAAACTAACGATTCCTGTTCTTGTTGGCGCTACTAATTTGTCCGCATCTTGGGCTAATGAACCTGTAACTCCCCAAACATTTACCTCGCTTTGATAGTGCCAATTTCTCATCCCTGTCATCGGTTCAAGTGATTCGATTAATCCATCAGACCATGCTACAATGAGTTGCTTAGACCAGGTTCCGCATTGCCCTTGGCCTGCTTCTATTATTTTCAATGGAGACATGTCATGCTGGGTGGCATTTTGATTGGTGTTATTCCATAACTCCTTACCTGTTAATTCGTATGCAAAAACTTGCGGTCTGTCTTGGCCAATCCACATTCCACTAGTTCGCACGAATATTGTTGCATCATCTATTATGGGTGCAGTAGTAACATATCCAGCGGCGAATTGTTGAACCCATTGCGCCTCAAATCCATAAATTTGGTCGGACTCACTTGGATTTGATATTGCACTCGCAGCACCCGTGCTTAGAATTAGAAAGGTCGCGCAGAGTAAGAGAATATTTTGTGGCCGATTCATGGCCATCACTCTATCACTTTTTGAATCGCTACTCGTAATAATGCGCTAACCTGCTGACCATCTGCTCCAGCAGCAGCCTGCATTACAATTCCCATCAATGGACCCATAGCACCCATGCCTCTTTCTTTAACAAAGTCAATTCTTTGGGCAATTATTGAATCTACTACCGAAGCCAAATCTGCAATATCTGCAGGTTTGTATCCATTATTTTCAGCGTATTCGGCAATCTCTTCAAGTGTCGGATTTGAACCTATGAATGTTGTAACGATCTCATTCATAGATTCGCGTGAAAGATGTCCTGCTTCCTTTGCCCGTAGTACATTAGCCAATAATTGAGGATTTACAGTATCATTTTCCAAAATCAATGTAGCTAGCCCCTTGTGTGGTAAATCACTAATATTGTCCACAAAAATATCATCCAATTGCCTTGCAATTATTTGTTTAGATTGGTCTTGTGAAATCTCAAACTGTTGCATTCTGATATTCCGTTCATCATCACTCATCGGTAAATTATCAATAATATTGTGCCACTCTTCGTTAGATAGAGAGAAGGATGGAATATCTGTTTCCGGATACATTCTAGCACCACCTGGAAGCGGTCTCATCGGAGAGGTTGTACCATCTTCAGGAGCCCCTTTTTTGATTACTACATTGCGTACTTCTTGTGGAATCCGGTGCCACGCTAAACGTGCCCTGTGAAGGACGCTTTCAAGTGCTAATTCTGCTTGCCAACGAGGTGCTAAACACAAGATGAATGCATCTGAATCTGCAAGTTTCAGCTCACTACGAACTTGTTCTACTTGTTCTGCCTCGACTCCATAGGCTGGTAACTCATCCGAATGGAATACGCCTTTGACACCTGCTTGCTTTGCCGCACCAGCAAGTTCACGGCCGAGACGCGGTAGTTGAGAACCGCCATTATCCATTTGTTTTGTTCCTATCTTTCCGGCGAGGTTTGCAAGTGGTAATGCCATCATTACACTGCCATTGGATAAACCATTGACGACCATTTTGGAGGTACATTGTGTAAAACAATTTGTAACATCATGCAAATCTAATGGTAATAATTGTGCAACTGCTGCTGATACTTGAGATTCTATTGCCAAATCTGTAGTTCTCCTATCAGGAGTTAGTAATGGTAGATTCATTGAACTCCTCAATTCATTTGTAAGGCGATAAAAATGTAATTGCCTTGCCATTTCAAGACTAATTATTCTTGGAATCCAAGATAAATCCTGACAGCCTTTGATTTCAACTCTATCACCGCACATCAATGAGACATTGAGGTCTTGACGGATTGAACCCAATCCGCGGCGAACTCTTCTTGTTTGACGTAACACTCTTCCCAAAGCAATTGCAGTTTCCTTTGCATGTTGTGGTGAAGTGATATCTGGAGCTGTTGCGATCTCGATTAAAGGTAGACCAAGGCGGTCGAGATTGTAAATAACATTTTCACCCTCAGTAGTCATTTCAGTTTCTAACTTACGTGCAGAATCTTCTTCAAGACATAGTAAATCAATTCCCACTGGACCTGTTTCAGTAGATAGTACTCCATCGGTTGAAATCAGGGAAGTTCGTTGGAATCCACTTGTATTGGAGCCGTCAACCACTGTCTTGCGCATGGTTTGAATTAACGATACTGGCTTTGCTTGAAGTAATGCTGAGACTGTTAATGAGATATCTATTGCATCTTGGTCATGCGGTAAAGGAGGTTGCTCATCCAATTCTATCAAACCAGCATTAGGTGATTGAACATAGGTAAATGAACGATTTCTGAGGGATTCAAATCGTGCTGCGACATCTATTTTTCCGCCTTCCCCCTTACCTGCTCTAAGTCTGCGGTTATAGCGCGGCCAGTCTTCGGGAACTGTATCTATTGTAACATCATATAGTTCGCCTTTTTGACGTGAATGAAGTTTTCCGGTTGCCAATTGTTGATGGACTTCTATACCACACATGAAACCTAAAATCTCTGGGTTCAAAGCATCAGCATCAGCAATTTCGCCAACTGGCTGCTCTGTGAATGTCTCCCCCATAACAAAGCCCATGCACTCACCCTTCATCAGTCAAGCGATTGATATTACCAGAATCGCTCAAACAATTGACAATGTTCCATCCACAAGTGATGGGCGCATCAATGTACCACTTAGAACCAATTTTTCAATTATGGTTTCTGCATTATTTCTATCGATTCCTACTTTTTCTGCTTCATTATACACATCTAATGAATTTGCGATTCCATCGCCATCATTCTGTAGTCTTGAAACAATATCTCGAATCGCCCTCTCCTTATTACGAACCGAACCTTTCTTTCCAGCATACGTTGAGGTCTCATCATAATTTTCACCCATTAATGCATATCGCCATAAGCTAGTGAGAGTAATCGCTCTTTCAGCATCCTCTACTGTTGCATCTTGAGATAAACGAATTCTTGCACTCGCCTCTGCCAATCTTGCTAACGCTTCAAGTGAACGAGCTGTGATCGAAACGCTATCGCTTGAATTGCCGCCTTTTTTCCTGGTTTCGATGTAAAACTTGACGATTAGGTCTCTCGCTTCAGTTGTTAAATTAGGATGGACTGTTCTCTTGGCATGGGCGATGTATTTGCGGATTAAATCTCTTGGCAATGTCTCTGTATCGTCTGATGATATTTTCAATTCTGCTGATGATTTAGACGGGTCTGATGCACTACCTTCATTGACTAACAATTCACTGACACCACGTAATCTATTTTTGATGATGTGATTAGCAATTTTAGCGTCTTTGTTTTCGTCTGCATCATCGGTTAACAACCAAATTACATCAAAACGAGAAACCAAAGGTGGAGTCAAATTGATTTGCGCCGTAAAGGGAATCTCTGAAACCGGTTCAAACTTACCTTTCTTTGGATTTGCCGCTGCTAAAATCGCACATCTAGTTCGCAGACTTGCATTTATTCCTGCCTTTGAAATAGAGATTCTTTGTTGTTCCATCGCTTCGTGCATACTCGACCTATCGCCCTCATTCATCTTGTCGAATTCGTCGATTGCAGCAAGACCCAAATCTGCTAGAACCAATGCACCGGCCTCTAATGTCCATCTTCCATCAGCCGATGGGTCTTGGACCGCAGCGGCTGTTAAACCTGCAGCGGATGCTGATTGTCCTGACGTGAAACGCCCTCTTGGAGAAAGTTTTGACATGTAATTGAGTAATTGAGATTTAGCAACCCCGGGGTCACCCATTAGCAGAATGTGAATATCTCCACGGTTTCTTGTACCATCTTCATTTAATCTAGCTACTCCACCAAATAATTGTAACATTAAAGATCCCTTTATTTCATCCATACCGAAAATTGAGGGAGCGATACTGTTGGTGAAGAGTTTGTATATGTCTGGGCGTCTTGCTAGTTCTTTGATCTCCAACTCTTCATCTTGGGTAATAGAAATCTCTTCTAGTGGAATATTTTGCCTTTCCAATGATTGAATTCGTAAAAATATGTCAAACACAGGGGTATCTTTTCCACCTTTTCTCTGAGAGCGTATGAAGAGAACTCCGTTTGCTTTTACTCGGTCACCTGGATTCAACTTTCCTGCAAGGTCGTGTTCACCGATACAGACTATTCTTTCTGGTTGAATCCCACCCTTCATCTGTTCAGGCAATTCTTGTAATTCGATAAATTGAGAATTAATCAATATCGATTCTTTATGATTCAAGACAAATCGGGTTAGGCGTTTTGCTCTTCCGCAACCACCTGTAATTTGTTCACATTCAATTGGTTCTATCAATTCCTGTTCATTTGGTTGATTGATGACCATAGAATGCTGACACGCCACACACTCAAACACTGCAGAGTAAATACGCGGTCTAACACCTGAGATTTTTGTTACTACTGAATCAAGTGCTAACATTTGACCAATATCATCGGCTCGTAGTTGTGACACAGTGCGAACTTGGTCACTCGGAAGATGGATTATGCGGACAAAGGGGTACATTGCTGCTCCACCTGCATCGATTAGGAATTGGCGAAGTGCCTGATTTACTGCATGGAAATGGAGATCTGGGTTTTTGACAATATCATTGGCAAATTCCGTATCGAATCCTTCTATTATACGATATGAGACCTCCAAAGACTGTTCATCTGGCCATGTCTGTGCCAAATTGTGAACTGCTTCCGAGAAGTAGTCTTGGATGAGGGAAGTCCAACGCGCTGGTAAGTCAAATTCTTGTAACATTTTGAACACCATTTGCGATAGATTGTACTACCCGACTAATCGCATGTGAAGTCAACAGTTTATGATGATTAATGTTGAGAATCTACACCCCTTGGTTTCCACTGCAAATAGAAAGCGGGCAACAGGTAAACAATAGCAGTGGAAATTTACTACCACTGCACGAATGCCGATGATGAAATTCTAGTTTTTATCAGCAACCGATTAGCCCATGTGTGTGTTCATCTACGGAGGTGATATGCCGGAGCATAATTTCACTCCTCTTAGCGGCCGAATGGAGAGGTTTTCAGTAGATTCAGAATTACTGCAAAACCGCCTCGGAGATCCTACTCTCAGGGAGATTTTAGTACACATCCCACATCAAGCGAAAGTGGCAATGGAGAGGGGGGAATTGATTCCGGTTATCATCTATCTTGCACCATTTACATCTTCTGGACCACAACGCGCTGGATGGAAGGCTTTTGCTGAAACATTGCCACAGCGCCATGAAAGACTTATTTCTGAAGGCAAAATGAAACCAACTATTCTTGTATTCCCTGACACCTTTACCAGCCTTGGTGGCAATCAATTTGTTGACTCTCCAATAATGGGTAAGTGGTCAAGTTGGCTATCTCAATGTTTGAAACCTGAAATCTCTAAACGTTATTCTACTAACGGAAAATTCGCCTTGGTCGGCAAATCATCCGGTGGCTATGGGGCATTGTATAATGCCATGACACAATCCAATGTTTGGTCTGCTGTCGCCAGTCATTCTGGAGACGTAGGTTTTGACCTGATGTACAAGCCTACTTTTGCTGAAACAATTACTCATATAGCGAAACATGGAAGTGCTGCTAAATATGTAGAAAGTGTTGTTCAAGCCGGATCTTTATCCGGTGCTGATTTCCACTCGTTGATGATGTGTGCACTAGCAGCATCTTATGATCCTAAATCTGTAACTTCAGACAACCCTCTCGGAATTACTCTACCCGTATCATTTGACAAATGTCTAATCGATGAGCAGTCTTGGAATAATTGGTTGCAGTTTGACCCATTAACGCTAGTTGAAAATGCTTCACAGAACTTACAGGGGCTAAGTGCGTTATACATCGACTGTGGTAATCGAGACCAATATCACATCCAATATGGTTCTCGTAGTTTGGTTGGACGCTTGTCCGACCTAGGAATTGACCATCAATGGCAAGAATTTGTTGGTACTCATTCCTCTATTGATTACCGCTTAGATACCTCACTCCCTATACTTTCAAATGCCTTATATCAAGAAAATTAGAGTAATTCATCAAGCGCATGGTTCTTCAAACCCCTTGCTTTGGAATGGTTATGGACGAGCCAATGGACTATGCTAGCGCAGGTGTCGATATTGACCTTGAAGGTTCAGCAGTCGCTTCTTTAATCGGTGCATTGGGCAAATCGGTTCGCAAAGCCGGAACTCCAGGAGCTCCAGTTGACTTACCCGGGGGTTTCGGAGGACTAATCGAGTTTGGAGATAATCTTCTTGCTTTGGCTACTGATGGTGTCGGTAGCAAATTACAAATTGCTAGCGCATTAAATCAATGGGCCGGAGTTGGTATTGATTGCATGGCTATGAACGTCAATGATCTACTCTGCGTAGGTGCTGAACCAATCGCTTTTGTTGACTATGTTGCAGTACCAAAACCTGATCCAGAAACACACGCTGCTTTAGGAGCATCTTTGGCTGAAGCTTGCCGTTTAGCAAGAGTAACTCTCGCTGGTGGAGAAACTGCATCACTACCTGGAATCGTTACTGAATTAGATATGTCTGGAACTGCCCTGGGAT
>JAOMOG010000009.1 GCA_028353405.1 Candidatus Poseidoniaceae archaeon
AAAAACTCCGAGATGAACCTTGATCTTACTTTTCTTCAAGTGCCTCTCCAATGGTCTGCGTAATTCTTTATCAAAAATTGGCAGCACACTATCCATTGCTTCAATGACAGTCACTTCAGAGCCAAGCATCTTGTAAGTAATTCCCAATTCTAATCCAATATATCCACCACCAATAACAACCACGTGGTCAGGTTTCTCTTGCAGTTGTAATGCTTCTCGGCTTGAGATTACATTATTTCCATATTTCATAAATGGAAGTTCAATAGGAACGCTACCATTAGCGAGAATGACATTGTCTGCTTGAATTATTATTGCATCCTTACCTTCTCCAACTTTGACAGTTTTGGCATCTTGAAATTCAGCCCATCCAGTTACTAATTCAGCTCCGGACGTCTTGAGAAGATGTTCGACTCCCTTGTTTAAACGGTCTACGATTCCTTCTTTCCAGCCGATAAGATTAGACATATTCAATTCAGCAGGTCCTGGAATTGAAATTCCCATATGACCATCACCACTAGAATGTTGAGCCAAATTGTGGAACGTATGAGCTGCATGAATCAAAGCCTTACTAGGAATACATCCTCTAATTAGACAAGTACCACCTGCTCTATCCGCTTCAACAATAATCGTTTTGAGTCCTAGTTGACTTGCACGAATTGCTGCAACATAGCCACCAGGGCCTGCGCCTATTACTAACACTTGACATTTTTTAGTCTGCATAATTACACCTCACATGAAGATAGTTGCTGGATTCTCTAGGTAAGTCTTCAATGTTTGAACCATTGTTGCACCATCATGGCCATCGACTACTCGATGGTCCCATGATGAAGATAGATTCATCATACGACGAATTACAATGTTTCCATTTCTAACTACAGCACGTTCCTTGGCATTGTGAACTCCTAGAATTCCAACTTCTGGTTTGTTGATGATTGGAGTTGCTCCTAATCCACCGAGTCTCCCAAGACTAGTGATTGTGAAAGTAGAGCCGGTTAGGTCTTCTACTCCAGCCTTACCTTCTCTTGTTGCGCTGGTGACTCTCATCATTTCTGATGCAGCTTGCCAGATATCCATTGCTTCTGTATGCTTGACAACAGGAACATATAGTCCTCGATCGGTTTGAGTTGCAATTCCCAAATTGACTGCTTGGTGTCGTGTAACAACTCCAGCATCATCATCGTATAGGGCATTACATTCAGGGCTCCTAGCCAATGCCTTGACACATGCGAGCATGATGAATGGCAAGTAAGTTAGTTTTGGAGCACCTTCAGGACGAGTTGCGTTTAGGTGTTGGCGAAGTTCTTCCAATGCAGTGATGTCAACTTCCTCAAAGTATGAGAAATGTGCAATAGTGCTGTATGAAGCCATCATGCTGTCTGCTATCTTGCGACGCAATCCGATGACCTTGTGTTCTTCTGTTCCGTTTAGTTCAACCTTGGTGGTTGAACCTACAGGCGATGAACGAGTAGCATTGGAGCCACCTGCGATATGTGCATCTAAGTCTGCATGAGATATTCTTCCTGCAGGTCCTGAACCAGCAACATGATCGAGATTGATATTTGCTTCACGTGAGCGTTGTCGAACTGCTGGGCTTGCAAGTGCTTTTGTTCCAGCAGCCCTAGTAACTGCAGGTGCTGCAGGAACTGGCTCTGCTGCTTCAACAGGTGCAGGCTTGGCCTTAGTTTCAGCAGATGCCTTTGGTTTTTCTTCAGCTTTTTTCTTTGCAGGAGCAGGCTTACTATCAGAAGATGCGTTTCCATCGCCTTCTACTTCAAATTCAATACAAACGACTCCTACTGGAAGGATGTCACCTGCATCACCGACAATACTTTTGACAGTTCCATCTACTGGTGACGGGATTTCTACTGTTGCTTTGTCGGTCATTACTGATAGAATCGGATCATCTTCTTTGACAGAATCGCCAACAGCGACCATCCATTCAACAACTTCTCCTTCAACTACTCCTTCTCCTATATCTGGCATTTTAAATGCATAAATTCCCATATTCATTCCTCCTGTGTTTTCTTTATTGCTTCTGCGATTCTCTCTGGACTAGGCATGTAGTCCCATTCTGTAGTATGCGGGAATGGGGTGTCCCATCCGGTAACGCGTAGAATTGGTGATTCCAAGTGATAGAAACACCTCTCTTGAATGGAAGCACTCATCTCAGCACCAAACCCTGAGGTCTTTGGTGCTTCGTGAACGATTACACATCTTCCAGTTTTCTTGATTGAATTAACAACAGTATCTCTATCCCAAGGAAGTAATGTCTGTAAGTCGATTAATTCACAATCAATTCCTGAGTTTTTGATCGCTTGTTCGCTAACATGAACCATTGTTCCCCATGCGATTACTGTACAAGCCTCACCTTCTCTGACAATTCTTGCTTGTTCAAGTGGAATTGAATAATACTCCTCCGGTACTTCACCATCAGGATGGTCATTCCATGTAGGAACGTCATGCGGATCTCCATAGAATGGTCCTCTGTAGCAGCGCTTTGGTTCAAAGAAAATCACTGGATCATTTGATTCAATAGCACTGGTCAACAATCCCTTAGCATTGTATGGGTTTGAACAATAAACAACTTTCAATCCAGGTGTATGGGTGAATTGAGATTCTGGAGATTGTGAATGATGATGACCACCTTTGATTCCACCACCGGATGGTGTACGGATTGTCAATGGTGCTGAGAACTCTCCACCTGAGCGATGTCTAATCTTTGCAATTTCATTAACGATTTGGTCATATGCAGGGAATATATAATCTGCAAATTGTATTTCTGCTACCGGGCGTAATCCATTGAGACTCATTCCCATTGCAATTGCGGCAATACCACCTTCAGCAAGTGGTGCATCAAACACTCTGTGAGCTCCAAAGTCCTTCTGTAATCCATCAGTAACTCTGAAAACACCACCGAAATAACCGATATCTTCCCCAAATATGACGATATTTGGGTCCTTTTCTAATTGACAGCGTAGTGCTGAGTTTAGGGATGAAATCATATTCATTTTTGTCATGGTATCACTTCCCTAACTCCTCGCGCTGTTCTTGAATATGCCATGGCACAGTTTCGTATACTTCGGTAAAAATTGTACTTGCTGGAGGATATGGGCCACTTGCCAAATCTCCAAATTTACATGCTTCTTTGTATGCAGTCATTACCTCTGCATCAATTTTCTTTTCCAGGGCTGCATTTTTCTTATCATCCCAATCTCCCTTGTTGATGAGATGATCTTTCAATCTTTCAATCGGGTCGCCACCAGGCCACGAAGCAAACTCATCCGCTGGACGATAGACACTTGGGTCATCGGAAGAAGAGTGAGGTCCTGCACGGTAAGTGTATACTTCGATATGAGTTGGCCCTAATCCAGCACCGGCACGGTCACGAGCCCACTTAGTAACACTGTACAGTGCGAGGAAATCATTTCCATCTACTCTGAAACTTGGAATGTCATAGGCCAATCCACGTTCTGCGAAAGTTCTTCCACCAGTTGCTAAATTTCTATGTGTTGAGATAGCCCATTGGTTATTTACAACATTTAGAATGACAGGGGGTTTGAAAGTAGAAGCAAAATTGAGAGCGTAATGATAGTCACCTTGGGCAGATGTTCCATCACCTAGCCAAGAAATACAAACTTCATCATCACCTTTGTAAGCACTAGCCATCGCAACTCCAACCGCTTGTGAAAATTGAGTTCCAACAGGGCTAGATATAGAGATGAACCTTCCTTCTTTCCATGTATAGTGCACTGGCATTTGTCGTCCCTTGACATTGTCTTCAGTGTTGCCAATACAATGGCAGATCATACTGACCATACTTCTTCCTCGGACGAATTGAGCTCCAGGTTGTCGATATGATGGAAAAATCCAATCTTGTTCTTGCAGTGCCATAGTCTGTGCAATAGCAACCGCCTCTTCACCAAATGATCGCATATAGAATGAAAGTTTACCAGTGCGCTGCATTTTGATCATTCTATCGTCAAAAATTCTCAACCGCATCATGAACTCTAAACCTTCGATTAAAGTTTCAGATTTCAACTTAGGATCCCATTCACCCTTTGCTTCACCTTTGTCATTTAGAACTCTGATTAATCCAGAGGCATGAGATACTGTATCTTGAGCACTACATTTTGCAGGGTCTGGGCGGCCCAAATCTTCTGGTTGTTCTTTCCATTTTCCGCCGAAATCGGTAGTTTCTCCAGGTCGTGATGGCGGTGCCCCGAGCGTGTAAGGACTCGTAATCAGCGTCTTTCTGTCCGTCATCGTTTCACCTCAATCAATATCGGCCTTAAGTGATGCCGTTTGCTTGTCCTGTAAGTCCCTGACATAAACATAGGCGCCAGGCATGGATTCTGAGTTATTTGGGTCTTGTGATTTTCTTAACAATAGCCCTGCTTTGAAAGATGAGCGAACCAATGGTCCACTGGCGATTCCACTGAACCCCATGTCGATTGCTTGTTTTGCCCAGGTATCATATCTCTCCGGTTGTGGAAACCGGTCAACTGTGAGGTGGTTTGATGAAGGTGCGAGGTATTGTCCAATCGTTACTAAATCCACATTTGCATCTCTTAACAACTGTAGGGTTTGAGTAATTTCTTCATCGGTTTCTCCGACGCCAACCATTATTGATGATTTAGTCAAAATATCTGGTCTCAATCTTTTAGCTTCAGCCAAAATTGAAATGGATTGTGAGAAACTTGCCCGATGGTCTCTCACCGTTTTGTCAAGTCGCGGCACACACTCTACATTGTGAGCGAATACTGAAAGCGGCGATTGGTGAAGCAACTGTGCCAATGCATCCATATCTCCTGCAAGATCGGAACAAAGTAATTCCAAAGTAATATGTGGCTGAGCGATATGAACTGCATCTATACATTTTTTGTAATGTTCAGCACCGGAATCTGACAGGTCATCTCTATTGACAACGGTAATGACAACATGCTTCAGATTCATTGAGGTAACTGCTTCAGCAAGATTGGCAGGTTCATCAACATCAAGGGGTGGTGGGGTTTTGATAGTTCCAACTGCGCAGAAGCGACAGCCACGAGTACATTCTTGCCCTGCTATCATGAATGTAGCATCACCGCTAGCCCAGCAATCATGAATATTCGGGCAACGCGCTTCTTGGCAAACAGTATGTAATTTATTATCTGCGACAGCAGCCTTGGTTTCATTGAAAATGGCTTGTTGTTTGCCATTAGGCAATGAAGTTCTAAACCATTCAGGCAATCTTTCACGCTTTGGTTTTTCTCGCAAAGCAGGAGGAATTATTTGCGCCATAGGAAGGGGTTTGCCTGTCATTTCTCTTCCCCCTCACCCACTGCCACGATTTGCCTCTCAAAAAGGTGTGTGGGGTATGATTTGGCCTAATCTATTCCCCCAAGGGAGAATTACATCAAACAAGACTTGAAAAGCGGAGTGTATTTTAGAGTTGATATGGCCAAGCCTGTCGCTATCATTACCGGTGGTGGAAAGAGAATCGGAGCGGCTATTTCTACCGCCTTTTTAGAGATGGGTTGGCACGTTATTATTCACGTCAATAATAGTCTGCAAGAAGCACAACAATTAGTTGACGATTTCGAGCAAAAAGCGGGGTCTAAATCGAGTGCGGAAATAATCCAAGCAGACTTCCAAGAGGATCAACAGTTAAAGCGCTTTATCATGGAGGTAAAAACCTCAAAGAAAGTCATTGAAGCCAATGGAATTTGCGCACTAATACACAATGCTTCATTCTATAAACCAAAGGATATAGAGGATATTTCTTTGGATGACTTACGATTAATGAATCGTATTCACATTGAAGTTCCATTTCTTTTAACCCAGGCATTAATGCCACAACTAAAGTCGGTCAAAGGTAGTGTAATTGGAATTGTTGATACCTCATTAGGGCGTTCTTGGACAGGTCTATCCCACTATACTTCAAGCAAGGCTGGATTACGTCAATTAATGATGAATTTTGCAGGAGAATTAGCGCCTGAAATTAGAGTAAATTGTGTGGCGCCTGGTGCAGTATTAGCTGCAGATTGGGAAGTGCCTCATTATGCTTCAATTATTGAAAAAGTTCCGCTTGGTAGGGAAGGCCAGCCCGAGGATATTGCAAAGGCAATATTGTTTCTCATCAACAGCCCTCACCTTTCTGGGCAAGTTATCACCGTCGATGGTGGCTGGTCTCTAAATGAGTAAAAAATCATTCTTTGAGAATCGGTGAAAATAGATGCAGGGGGTGGGATTCGAACCCACGAACCCATAAGGACCGGATCTTAAGCCCGGCGCCTTTGACCGCCTCAGCCACCCCTGCGTAAACTGGTCGGGTCGCCTAGAGTCTTTCAATGATACTCTTTTTCTAGAAGCGATTACTTGCATTATTGTGTAGCTAATTTTACAAAAAACGTTGTTAGAATATGGACTAAATATTTATTGTTGGTTAAATCAATCCCCCTCGTAGAGGGGGCAATTAGAGAGCAAATGATGCAAAACGGTTTAACCATCGGTTGAGCAGGCCGATGGCATGAACAAGATGCTGGCAGGCAAGAGAAGCGTAAATAGCGTGCTTATTCCATTGATTCTTGTTGCTGTAATGCTCGGTGCTTTTACCCCTCTTACAATGTTCTCCGATGTAGATGTTGATGATACAGTAATGGTGTTAGAGCCTAAAACTGAAGTTTCTAATGTTGTTGGCTCGGTTGAATCTTATGATCTCTTTTTAGACGAGGCTGTATCAGAAATTGGTGGAGATGGTTCAATCAACACTTCTCAACCTGATGGGGCACATCAAGAAGAGAGTGCGTTGAGTGGCATTGAATTCCGTAGCAGCGAAATGATTAGTGATTTACAGGTTTTTGGACAAGGAAATGATAATCTTATTGAATTATCAATATATTTGCAATTCGAAGGTAGTTCAGGTTCAACAGCAGATATAACATTCTCATTGGAGGGAGGAGCTTACGAATTTACTGAAACTCTTGAAGATTTTGAATCATGTCAAAGTACGTTTCTCCAACCCTGTGCATGGACAAGCAACGAAGTGTTCTTTACGATTCCAGCTTCTGGTTTCACAGTTCCTAATGGCAAGCAGTTGAAACTACGTATCGATGCTCAAGCAACTTGTGAAGGTAGTGGCGGATTTGGACAAGGCGGAGAGTGTGACGTACTGATTGCTTTTGGTGATATTGAAAATTCGCAAGGATATTCAAAACTTGAAATTGATGCTAATGCTCTTTCTGGTTCTGCAGTTAAAGTTCACAGTTGCCATGAGGATTATGGGTGTGGATGGAGCGAGGAAGAAAAATTAGAATGGTCTCCAAATCATCGGCCAGAGTACAGGGAAATGCATTTTTCAGTTGATGTAAGAGATGCATTTGGAAGGGATGACATTCAGAGTGTAGGCTTGGTAATGAGCACTCCAAATGAGGCCACTTCTATATTCGATAAGACTTTTACAGAAAATGATTTGAGACTTGATAATAATGGACTCGTGGGTAATTTCACATGGACTTATGATGCAGGAATGGCCGCAGGAGATTATCCACTATATCTCGAGATAAGTGACGTACAAGGCCACAGCGTAATCTTTAATCACGAAGGAATTACACTGTTGGAGCATGATGTGACTCTCGGTTTATCAGTTGATCAAGCAGATGCAGTTCTTATCGCTCCAGGTCAAACTTCATATGTTGAATTTTTACTTGAGCATACCGGTTCAACAGCCTCTACTATTGAAGTCCAAATGGAATTGGCATTTCCAGGATTGCCTTCTACTTGGTCCGAACCAGTCTGGGACCAACCTGGCGGTTATACATTGAATAGTGGCGGAGCATCAATAATTCCAATTCTCGAAATAGATGTCCCAGAAGAAGATTTAGAAAATGCCCCTGAAAAGTTGAATATAGAGGCAAGAGCATACGCACAAAATGATCAAGGGCAGACAGTTGAAGTTGCAATTAAAACTCTGGTCATGAACATCACTGAAGTAGGTGTGTTCTCAGCGCCGAGAATCTCAATTTTTGAAGATGTAGAGCATCAAAGGCAAATTGCAGATTCAACAAGGCCAGAAGCATATAATGAATCTATATCGCACTATGTCGATGAGAGTGAAACAGGAATGTTCTTCATCGATGTATTCAATTCTGGATTCGATGTTGATAGTTTCCGCATCAGAATTGTTGATTTTCCAGAAGCTTGGCAATTTAGGTTATTTGATAATTCATCCGGTGATGAATTGACCGATGAGGGTATCTCTTCAATGATTCCTGATATTGGTTCTCATAAAACAATGATAATAAGGATGGAAGTATATCCTCCAAGCGATAGAGAGTCTCAGGATATTGGATTGGTTAAAATGAAGATTAGCAGTTCGGGTGAGGTCGATTTGGAAACTGAAATAGGGTTTACAGTGCATCGTACCTTTGGAGTCCTAGTCGAAGTTATTGCAGATAGTGATGGCGGTACTTTGGCTCACGTAGGGCCAGTAGCGCCAGGTGGAAGCATGTGGTTTAATTTACGTATTACTGACTCAAGTGAGAACTCAGGCTCTGAAACAACATGGAGAATCATTAAGCCAGATGCTCTGTCTAGAAACACAGATACTAATCCTAATTATGCTAATTGGGATTATTCCGTTTCCAATGATACAATCAACGATATAGTGGTAGTAAAAACCTGGACTAATAGATATGTAGATTTGAAATTAGACATCAGTTTACTATCTGAAGTAGAAGCTGGAAACCATACTATTTACACCCGCGTTGTTGAAGAAGGAGTAGATGCTAGTTCAGCAAGATACTTCGATTTACCAGTTGTGATTGAAGTGCAAAAAGATGTTCGTGCAGGTCGTTTAGAAGTGACACAAAAAGGTAAGGAAACACGCTTTTCACCAGATGAAACAAAGAATATTGAATTTAAAATAGACAACCAAAACAATGTTCCTCTAGAAGTGGTTATCACTCTTGATGAGCCAACTAATTGGGAGGGAGTAATAAGAGCCTCATCCGACCAACCCGGAGGCCCATTCATCATCCTACAACTACCTGCATATTCAGCTCGTGATTTCTCAGTGGAAATCACATCTCCTTCTCAACTGAAGAATAGTGGCAAAGTATCATTTACACTGACAATGACTCCTATGGATGAGAATTCACCATATGATGGAAATTATACTCAAATTAAAGAAATTGTATTTCTGACTGAATGTAGTGGCATTTCTTGTATGTTCAATGAAATAATTGATCCAGAGCCTTCAACACTAGCCATCATTATGGTAGTAATTATTCTAGGACTGTACAGTTTCTATAACAAAGCAAAGTTATCTGGGGAACAAAAAGAATATGAATTTGAAGAAGACTTTGAAGTTGAAACTACAGAGGATGACTTGGAAGAAGAAATGCAAATTGAAGTTGAAGAAGATGATGATTTAGAATTGCTCGACGAGCTAGAAGAACTCTAAATTAACATTTGCCAATGAAATCTTGACAACTTTTTGCCAATTGCATTAATCAAGCCTCAGTCTATCGTTTTACAGTGTTGCGATGCTATCTCTAAATGAGCATTGTATGAACAGCGTACCATTCCCCTTATGAGGCAAAAGAACAACCCGAGGTTAGTGAAAACTATGCGCAAGTATTCCCCCCCCGCTTTGGCGCGCCCAGGATTGCAGATTTTGGAGCATCGCGATGCTGCCAAATCCCTCTCATTAGTGATGCTAATGTTACTGTCTACATTCGCAACAATTGATTTTTATTCTTACAGTGCTTTAGCAGCGTCGGACCAAGATGGTGATGGTTTGACATATGGTCTTGAATATTTGATGAATACTCAACCTAATGACCCTGATTCAGATAATGATGGCCTTCCAGATGGTTGGGAGTGGCAATATGGATTGAATCCATTATCAAGCCAAGGAATAGATGGAGCCACAGGTGACCCCGATGGCGATAGTATGACTAATTTGATGGAATACAACTACCTAATTCCTAGCGGTTGGGATTCAACAACCACTGCAAATCTTCTTGATAAAGGAGTTTGGTGGAATGGTACTGTTCCAGTAAACGACTGGGATGAGGAAAACGCAATGCAATACACAAGAGTTGCTTGTGGAGGCAGCGGAACTGATGGAACGGGAACTATAATTTTGTGTGATGAAGATCCTGTTGGAAATATTTGTGCGAATGGATTTGATGATGATAAAGATGGATTCGTTGATTCAGCCGACCCAGATAATGATGGTGACTTAGATTGTTCAAGCAATGATGACGATGGTGACGGAATCGCTGATGAAGACGTTGCTGGATGGGATACTGATGGCGATGGAATGCCGGATGGTTGGGAAGCAGCAAACGGTTTGAATGCCACACAAGCATCTAACGCGGATGGGGCCAATGGAGACCCTGATGGCGATGGATTAACCAATTTAATGGAATACGTCAATCCTTCTTGGACTACTATGTGCGGCGCATCACCTTGTTTCCGTAATGGTCCAAATGGTATAGTGACTGAAACAGTTTCACCTTGTAATCCTGCTCAAGGAATTGGACCTGGTGCCTGTGCAACTATTACTGCAGAGGTCGATGGAATAATGTCTACCAACCCACAAAAGGCAGATACTGATGGAGATGGGCTAAACGATTCTTATGAAGCACTGACGCTATTGACAGACCCTACTTCTGCAGATACTGATAGCGATGGAATCAATGATGGAGTAGAAATCAATGGTGCTTATGGAAATCCTCCTCAAGCGAGTGACCCTCGCGATAACAATACTGACGATGATGCATTTGATGATGGCGAAGAAGATTTGAACTCGAATGGTATAGTAGATCCTGGAGAAACCGACCCAACTCGTCGCGAAGACTCCGGAGATGCAGATAACGATGGAATTCAAAATTGGGAAGAAAATCTTTCTTGTACTACATGGGATGTTGCAGATACTGATTTTGGTGGAATAAATGATGGCGAGGAAAGAAATGTTTCTCATGGAACAGACCCTTGTGATTCACTTATAGACTATTCAACAGCACTTATTTCATGGAATAGTGGAACAAGTCAACTAACTGTTAGTGATGGCTCAGGATTCAGTCCTTCAGGGGGTGTCGGATGGTATAATGCCTCGGGAACGACTAGTTCGTTCGCCTACGCAACTGTTGTCAACGATGTGATTCAAGGAGTATCGATAGGGCCAGGTTCAGGTGTGACAACCGTAGAGAATCGTAACGGTTCTTTCTGTCATTATAGCGCAACACAAGCCGGAACAATACTAACAACTCACAATTATTGTGATGATGACTATACTGATTCGGATGGAGATGGACTAGCTGATTGGCAAGAGTTACTTGCAACATTTGGCTGGTTTTCAAATCCTTCATTATCCGATACCGATGGTGACGGAGTAAATGATTATGATGAGGTTCGTATAGATGGAACAGATCCAACAGAACCTTGTTCCAATCTACTAGATGATGATCTCGACGGTCTAAACAATTATTTTGAAGTGACCACTGGTTGTGATTTATCTTGGATCGGAATTTCAAATGGTTCGCAAGATGTTTGGATTACAGATATTTCTACTGCTGACACCGATGGTGGTGGTGTTGATGATAATTCGGAATACTTTGATAGCACAAATCCAGAGAATGATCCGAGTGATGATTTACTACCTGATGATTTTGATGGTGATGGAATTCCTGATGCAATAGAAAACCAAACTGGAACAGATTGGACCAACCCAGATACAGATGGTGGTGGAATGTTGGATGGAGATGAATGTCCAATACAGTTTTGGTTTGTAAATTGTGTAGGGGCACCATTCAATCCATGGGATCCAACGGATGATACAATTTCAAATGAAGTAGTATTTTGGGCGAATAACACAACTGGTACTGTTGATGTCTTCATGATTCACCGATGGAGGCAAACCACTAACGATTTCTATACGGGTACGACTTATGCGCATCTCGGGACGGTTCATCCGAGTACGGTTGCCAATATACCTACTACTAACAAGACCAATCTCGGTGATTTAACCTTTGCAAATGATACGATTCAATGGTCTCTTCAAATGAATAATCCAATAATGAATGGGGCAGTACCGATGCCAGATTCTTGGACTGAACTTTCATTCTGGGCTGATTCAGTTGCTTCCTTAGATGTGTCCAACGACACCTATATGGTTACAGTTAATCCAGGACCAATCAGCGAATTATGGGTCAATAATTCAGAGTATTACTTCGATTGGGACAACAACTCAGCTTCATCTATTGCTAGTCCAGGGTTTGCCTATGAATTAGCACTAGACTCAAGTTTCAAAGACCTAACTCATATGAACTCCGGTGTGTTCAATATTACAAATGCTGTAATCAATGACGCAGGAGCAACGGATGCTTATTCTAAAGCATCTGCAATTTCAGATTTCTTAATCAATGGTAATGCAACCACCGAATTCAAAAGAAACTACAATGGTTCAGGCGCTCCAAGCGAAGAGGATATGACGAATATTCTAGTTGGATATGCATTAGAAGGAACCTGTGCTGAATTCTCTACAGCCTTTGTTACGATGGCTCGTTTGGCTGGGTTGCCAGCGAGATATGTAACCGGTTATGTCGGTGGTACATGGACTGGAGATGGATATGAGGTCTATTCAGAACACCGTTCAACATGGGGTGAAGTAAAACTTCAACAAAACTCAGCAAATGGAAATCTGGACATGGGATGGGTTGCATTTGATGCCTGTCCAGCAGCGGAAGAGATTGAAATCGTTAATCAAACAGCGAGCCCATTGACTTGGGATAGAGATGGACAAACCAATCTCAGTGTTTCCGGGCAACTTAGATTTGCGGTAAATAGCACTCCACTTTCTGAGATCCAACTAATTGGTTATCTCGTTCCTCTCGATGAAGCAGATCAAGTTCCTGGTGCTGGCGGAGACCCAGCTCGGATATTTTCATCCTCTGTCAGTTCGGCAGATGGTAATTTTACCATGAATGGTGTCCCAACAGAAGCAATTCGTCCAGGTATACACCGACTTGTAGTAGAGCATTTCCAAAGTGGCTATGTCTCTCATGACGGCATAGTCTTGGATATGTATGTAAATATCACAGATGATTCTCTGATCAATCACACTAGCCCTCAAGCGATAGATTCACCAGTTGCTGGTGCTGGAGCAACTACGATTATCCAAGGATTACTTTCATTCGAAAACCCACCAACTACTTGGGATAATGGAATTGAAAATCAAACCGTTTGGTTAGAATTTAATTCATCAGTTGACGGAATAACAAATCTCAGCGGAGATGTAGGTCCTGGTGGTGTTTGGAGTATTGTCGTCGATTTGGACCCGTTAGAGTTCAAGACAAATATTTCTGCAACACTTGGTTACTCTGGTTGGACAGATGATTCTGTAACAACATTCACTCCACCTCAATTCCATTTGCGTCCATCTACTCATGTAATCACTTTAGATATTCGCGATGCGCCTAATCTAACTGCAACTGTAGAAGGTCCGTTAGCGAATAATAGTGTATTTGTACTGAATGATGATATTTTCATCAACGGTTCTTCAATGAGTATCGGAGCGACTCCAGTTGCTATGCTTGGAAATTTATCCCTCTCTATACGTCAAAATGGTTCCGGCATGGAATGGCTTGAAGTGTTCAACCTGACTGTCAATGGTTCCTTCGCAATATCACACTTACTTGTTGCAGGAGATACTCCTGTTGCCGCAGGAGAGATAGAGATTCAATTGCGTTTCTTCCCTGATGTTCTATTAGCAACTGATGATGCAAACGTTTCTGTTAATGTTCCATATTGGTTACAAGGAATTCTTGATTTCTCTATTGAAGCAATGCCACAGATGCGTGGTATGGCAACAAATGTACGCGTTCAAATAGAGGATCACAGGGGCGTAATCCAAGGATTTGAAACAATTGGAAATTATGATTTCTACTTTGATGGCAACTGGGTAAATACTACTACTGACCCAGATTCTACTGTAATTACACTAAGTTGGGATTTGAACGCTAGCAAGATTGCATACGATTATATTCTGGATATTTCCTTTAACGGCTCACAATATTTCCAACCTTCTATTGGATCTGGTGCATTGAGGACTCAGGCAGAAGTTGGATGGAATATTAGTGTTGGACAAGATTGGAATCACTTGGGAACTACTACCTATATTTACGGAGATGTATTCGACCCAGTCCACTTAACTCCAATTATTGGTAATGATTCAATTCTTACAATTCTGATGCAATTACCAGATGGTAATGTACTAGATATTTCACAGGGGCTGCTCAATAATTCCACAGGAACTTTCAATATTTCAGTTACAATGCCAACTAACCAACCAAGTAATGCATACAATTTCAATTTAGTAATGGACTTTGATGTAGTTGCACAAGCAGGAGGGCCATACTATCAATTGCTTGACCTAACTCCTCCATCGGACCCACCTCAGCCGCCAAATCTACCATCTGTCTTGGTAGGTATTGAATCGGAATTCGTTGTCCAATCAGAACGGTCTAAGGTAATTGTAGAGATGAATAACTCGATTTTCCTTAATGCTTCAATTTCCGATGTTGCCGACATGTCTAATGTTAGTGATGCAACAGCTGAGTTTATCTTTGATTATGGTAATACCAATGTTAGCATTGGAAGTGTGATTTCTGATGGCTTTGGTAATGTCAGTTTGTCATGGGCTCCTGTAAGCATAAGTCCAGGATACTATGATTTGCGCATAGTAGTCTATGATGACTTAACAGATGGACTAAGCCAAGGTAATTCAAGACGCTACGGTAATGAGACCATAGTCAATGTTACAGTTCAAGTAGACAGCGATTTCAGAATAGATAGCATTCCAAATACCGTTACAGCTGGAATTAATTTCAATGTCATAGGACAAGTACTCGATGCAGATAATGGTAGCAGACCATTGATCAGCGGTGTTGCTTTGACAGCATTTTGGTTAGAGAATCCTAATGAAACGTTGATAGAAGGGTACATTACTTCATCAAATGGGACATTCAATATTTCAATTCCTACTGATACATTGAATAATGGAACGGTTAGAGGGATGAAAACGTTGGTAATCAGCGTGGTTGAAGGTTCTTCTCCATTCTATCTTACAGCATCAACACAGCATGGAATCCTAGTTATGGGTGTCTCACGATTTGAGAATTTACAACCACTTAACCCAATTATCATCAACCGTGGTGATAGCGTTAACATTACTTCTAAGTTAGTTGAATCTTCTAATATGTGGCAACCTCTTGCTGGATATGATGTGGCAATAGAATTCCATGAGACATGGTTAGCACCGACTATTACCGATGGCGAAGGCTTTGCTAACTTTACTCACGCAATACCTACAAGCCATCCACTCGGTTTAATTTCGGTTAACATCGTATTCAATGGTTCAAGTGATTTATTATCTACTAACGCTAATTTGTCTAGTATCACAATTAGAGCAGCTACAATATTGGTCATTGATGCAATCTCGGCTAATCCAGTAGCCGGGCAGTCATTCAACGTCTCTGGTAGAGTCGTTTCGGATAACGGAAGTGGCTTAGAACAAAGAGATGGCACAGATTTGATGGCCAATATATTATTCACATTAGATGGAAATCCAACAGAATTCACAGTTGCAGATGGATCTGTAATGACCGGTGGTTTCTGGAATGCAACAATCTCCTTGAGTGAAACATTCATTGCAGGAAACCATACCATTGAAGCATCGTATGTTCCTAATGTTAATTTCTACATAGGCTCTGTTGACAATACCACCTTCGATAGCCGTGGATATACAACATTGGTATTCATCAAGCCATCAACCGATGGCCTAGGTCAACCTTCTCTAAACGATAGAACAAACCGTGGCGATAATGTTTCGTTACAAATTCTATTGCGTGACAATACCGGTGAAAGCGTTCCTCAACAAGCGATAACAGTAGAAATCTTTGGAACTAATATCAGTGCAGTATTCACTACTGCAGAGAATGGAACTGCCCTTGGAATCTTGAATGTTCCAAGCAATCTATCGGTTGGTCCTGCAGATCTTATAGTTACATTTGGTGGAATCCCTGGTTCGACTGGATTATTGGGTAGCAATGCGACAACACAATTTGCAGTATTAGCTGAAACCAATTTAACGATAACGGAAAGCCCTAGTTCGCTTACCGCTGGTGATGCATTCACAGTAAATGGTACGCTACTAGATGACCTTGGATTACCACTCTATGTCAATGGAGTTGAATCCTTAGCTATCGTCCATCTTTTGGTGGATGGCATACCGGTATCAAGTGTTGAAACCGATGCAATGAGCGGAGCATTCTCCCTGAGTTGGGTCTTACCTGAAGATACAAGTGCAGGAGCACACCAAATCGAAGTACGCTTTACCGGTGGTAGAGATTGGGTTGACCCAATTGGAGTAGGTGACCCTGCTAATCCAGATTACTATCATCCAAGCAATGATGTTGTAGCATTCAATGTCAGTGTTCCAACTAAGATTCTACTGCTTACTCCAACAGGCGATGTTGACCGAGAAGACAGTATGACTATCCAAGGAAGATTACTAGATCTTGTTGATGCACCGCTCTCCAATCTGACAATAGAAATTTGGCTTGATGGAAACTGGTTGACAAATGTTAGCACCGATGTAGATGGAATGTTCACAGCAGTGCACGCAGTTCCAGCAGATGCGAATTTAGGTCCATTGTCACTTGAAACTAGATTCACAGGTACGACGTTCTTTTTGCCAAGTCAAGAAAGCGGAACTTGGAATGTATTCAGTAAGGTTCTGGTTACAGTTGAAATGCCGAGTCCAGTTGCAGTTTCACAAAATGTTTCGATAACTGGTTCAGTGGTTGATAATCAATTGAATCCAATATCTGGACATCAAGTTGAACTGAATGTAGAGGGAGTTCTGGTAGCAATCGTAACCACAGATGCTCAAGGAGAATTCTCATATGATTGGACAATACCAGATATATTCTCATTCGGTAACCATACTATGGATGCTATTTCTTCTGCTCAAGGCTTCTATCGCTCCAATACTGGCAATACGACCTTCTTCTTAGCACACCGCTCGGATGTTACTCTGATATTTGATGATGGAAGAGATGCTACCCGTGGAGATTCATGGGCACTATCTGGAAGGTTGTTTGACATTGATACGGTAAACAGAGATGGCCTTGAAGGAATGATGCTAAGCATTATTCTCGATGATGTAGAAGTTGCAACCACAACTACTGATGATGCTGGTGTTTGGAGTGTAGTAATTCCAGCAACAATGGAATTAACAAGAGGTGAACACACCTTCTCAGTAAGTTTCGCAGGAACTAATGCCCATCTTGAGGCATCGACTAATGCTATTGCAATTGTTTGGTCTGATATGGTAATTAATATCGACGAAACATCATCTAAGATCGTTACACGCTCCGATGGTACATTTGCACCAATTGTTCTAACCGGTTCAATTGCAGAAATTGGCGGTCAAGGAGAAGTCTTTGAAAATCTTGTTCTTAACATAGGAAATGGAACAGACTGTGTCAATAATCGCGAGGGTGCAAGTTGTATTGGTGGCCTTCTAATCACTTGGTTAAACGGTAACTTCTCAGTTAGTGGACCTGCTCCATCATGGATGGAATCTGGTTCACAATGGATTTCAATAGATGCGCCAAGAAATGATTCATTATACCTGAATGCAGAAAGTATCTCACAGATATTATTTGTTAAGGTCAATGCAGACTTCAGTATTGCAATTGATAAAGTTGTAGAAGATAAGGATGAAGATATTTCTGGTAATGTGATAATCACTGCTCAAGATACTGGTGCAGGAATACCGGGAATTAGTGTAACGATTTACCTCTATGATGGAAACAATACTCAATTGGGTAGCCCGTTACAGAAGATTACAGATGAAAATGGTCTTGTCAATATCGAATTCAATTCAGACCCACCATACGGTGATGCAAGTCGCTGGGGTGAAGTCTCTATGGACATCATCATCAACGATCCACGTCTAAGTGATGAAAGCCTTGCAACATTCGCAGCAATCCGCCAAGATGGATTCGCACCTGATTATTCATATGCAGACGATGTGCAAGAAGTATCTAAGTGGGCATATGTGTTAATGCTGTTAGTAGCAGCCTTAGGAGCGGTAGGTGTTGTATTGTACAAGAGGAAAAAGGCTGCTGAACTAATGGCAGATGCTGCTGAAATCTTCGCATATACTGCTGAATTACTAGCAGCGGGCGATTCGATTAGAGAAGCAATTTTCAACTGCTACCAAGATTTGTGTTCCTTGCTACAACAGCGAGACTTCTTGCGACGTGACTTTGAAACAGTTCGTGAGTTCGAAGTTGCTATTCGTCAAGCTATGCCTGGTATCTCCAATGATGCACTCGTTGCTATGGACAACACCTTCGAGATGGCAAGATACAGCCGCGAAGAGATGGGTGGAGTGCACCAAGAGGCTGCAGTACAAGCATTGAATCGTATGAGCGCTGAGATATCACAATTGCAAGCGATTACGCCAAGAACATGATCATTCCTTACCTCTGCCCAATCGCATTTATTTGTGGTATGGATCCGGTATTAACTTAGAACCACATGTTAGTGATTCAGGTTTATATATCGTAATAATTATGTAAGATTATGTTCTCACCAGAAGACTGTATTGGAATTGAAGCAACCGATTATTTATTGGATTTGGGATTTGACTTTTCAGTTGATTCAGAGTATGTGGGGAATGAAGAACTGGATTTAGAAGTCCTACAAGATGACGGCCATCCACAACATCCAGCAGCATTAGAGGAATTATTTGAAAACTCTGAGATTCAAATTTGCTGTACAATGGATCAACATCATTTGAAGATAAGTTGGAGTAGTGCAGAGATTCTTTCTGTGTCCGATAATTTCCCCCCAAAGATACTTGCAACTTTCAAAGCCTTTCTTGGGAATGATGACTCTATCGTTTACGTTTCTAATGAAAAGTTAGCTGAGATGCAAGAGCAGATAGATGCTGAAGTTGATAACCAAGATTAATGTTCAAACAAAATAAGGCCTTTACTTAGGGGGCTTTGAGTTTCACCATCTAAGGTGCAATCTGCCATTTACAAAATGTGCATTGATGTCACCAGTTGCCTCTTCAGGCAGTGGCATTAATCGCTCAAAGGTAGAGTTTTTTTCTTCAGTAATAGTCAGTTTCACAGTTGCACGGTTTTCTGTCCTCAATACCTGTAAATTAATTTGGTTTAGTTCTGCACCTAAAAGTGGAATCGTTAATCCATCAGGATTCAATCTTCCATGCAATTCCTTGATTACCCAAGCCAATTGACGCTGAGGTTGAACTTCAGCGATATGTGTCTCTGGTAGCATACCAGCAGTTACCATCACTTGAGTATGTAATTCTGCAACTTCGCCCAAATGTTCTGCCTGTTGCTGGAATTGATCATGGAGAAGGTTTGGAGTTGCTTCTAGTCCATTGGAAATAGGCTCCTCAGGTGCCAAATCAAGTGGCTCATTCAGCGAGATGTCCATGTGCTGCCACTGTTCCATATTGTTGCCGTCGTTTGCGATGTCCATGAACCTTCGTCCTCCTCAGTATGAAATCTCATTCCTCTTTTGTGGTATGAACCTTCGCAAAAAAGCGCTTTGCAAAACTTGTCGTAGTTTCAGGTCCAGATGTGTTGCTCATCATCAAATCACTTGGATAGCATTTGGCATAGACTCTATCCGAATGACGTTTGTCCAAGAGCAGAATAAGGGCACGGTCTCCTATTGACCTAATCGGTCTCCCCATCGCTTGCATAATGGCATTTATTGCAGGTTGTGTTGAAGTATATTGCCATGCTAAGTCTCTACCAAACCGTTCAGCAACATATTCCTTTAATGCGTTATTCAATACAGATGGAGGCGGGTTTGGAATTCCTATACATGCAACTGCATCCAAAATCCCACCGTTGTAGTCGACACCTTCGCTTAACCTAGCACCAAATACTCCACACAATAGTATTCGTTGACCAGACTCCTTGCCATCTCTTAATAATTCGACAATTCCGTCAATATCTTGTTTTGACCAATCTCTTGATTCTGTTACTTTGCGTATGCCCGGGAAATGCGCATCAGCAAAAATGTCATTGAGCATCTTGTATGATGGAACAAATACTGCAATGTTGCCAGGAGTTCCTTTGACCAAAGCAGTAATTTGCGCCCTAATCTTAAGAGTCATATCATGTCCTCTCTCAGTGTATTTTGTAGTAACATCCTGTGCTAATAAGACAGGCCTTCTACTACCGGAGAATGGTGATTTATACGATCTTGAGGTTGTCTTTTCATCAGGAAGGCCTAACAAATTAGCATACATTGTTGGAGGATAAAGAGTACCGGACATTAGAATTGCACCTGAAGAGTTTTCAAAAACAGGTCTTGATACTAACCCTGGGTCCAATAAGTGGGTTGTAATTTTGCCATCTTTGCCTTTGGTGTCAAAGATTAGTGTCATTGCTGTACCTTCACCAAAACGGTTTACGCATCCAATAATCTCTGCAAAGCGATGTGAATCTGGTTCATATGTTGCATCATCAGAATCAGTTTCGACCTCAATATCGACATTTGCTAATAATTGTTGAATTGTTTTCAAGCGTTTATTACGGCTTACAAGTGATGCTTTGGGTTCATCAGTTCCAACAATTGTTCTTTGCTGTGAGTTCCCTTCACTAATATCGCATGCCCGATGAATTGCATTGACAAAATCATTGACCTCTACTTTTTGTTCATCTTTTCCATTTGGTAGAGATGTATGTAATGAATTAAATAATTCAGTGAATGTTTGCCTGCAAGCCCTTATCACTTCTAATCCCCATGAAATCAATTCAATTTCTTCACCATTGTTTTGGCTACCAGGAAGATTAGAATTTTCTTGTAATGTTCCCAAATGTTCCTCTAGTTCCAAAGTAGTGTTTCTTACAATGGTCGGAGTCAATCTTTTTTCCATTGTCAAACGTATCCGATTGGCCAAGTTATGTGCTTCATCAACTATGATAATAATATCACTTAAGCTAACACCCATCGCTTCAAGACTCGCTTCGCGAACACCATCATCGAATAGATGGTTGTAATCACCAACGAAAACATCTGCATGTTTTACTGATTCTCGGGCAACTTTCCATGGGCAAGTCTGCGTTAATACTTGGTTTTCTCTATGAATTTTGGTTAATTCTACCAACTCATCAACATGTAATGGGCTATTCAAAATTCTTTGTGATAAGTTAGGTGCTTGTGTAATCCATGGTATGCAACTACGGCTTTTACGCGCTTGCGAGCAAAGAATTGAAAATACCAATGAGGATTCCTTTGCAAATGGTTGAACGCACATTCCGGATTGGCCGATCATGTCAACCAAAGTAATTTTTTCTTTATCCTGTCGTAGTTGGTTGAGCCTTCTTACGGTATCAACAACAATTCTATGTTGGCTTTGACGTGATGTAAGGAAGAATATTTTCTTATCTGAATTGGATTTTTTAGCGACTTCAATAGCGGCTGCAAGAGCAGCAGCGGTCTTTCCAATACCGGTTGGAGCAGCGGCCAAATGGAATCCTCCATTGGATAATGACTGATTTGCTTCAATCATCATATCGATTTGACCAGGCCTTGGTGTTTGATGCGCCAAGTATTCAATCGCAGGATGATCCAGTGGATTCTGCGACGTCATAATTATACTCCATTGGCGACCCTTCTAAAGGATTGGGGAGTGGATGACAAGGCTTACGCCTTAATTGAGTAAATGTGCCCAGAAATTTGGGGGGTCTGGGCACGGGTTGTAACCACTAACCTAGCTGGCTTGTGTGGAATCGGAGTCCTCCCCGCCGTCATCGGGGAGGCTTTCGTCTGTTGGGTTTTGGCCATCTCGTGCACGACGGGCACGTAGACGCAAGGTGGCTAATCCGTGTAGGCTGGCCTCGCCATACACAGACCTAAAGGTGGCATCATGTGGTTTGTTTCCCTCATTTTGCCAAGACATCCCATCCCCTCCGAGCTCACCCACTCATTCGTGGTATTCCTCACGTCTAATTGTGGCCGCTCGAGACACCTCAAGAGCAGCTTCTAGTGTTTCAGTTGTTTCAGCTTGATGCTTAATTGCATTAGCGATATAGAGTTTCAATCCTTCCTGGCATGCAGTTTCGGTTGTAATTCCTTGAAGTTCATATAACTGGCCTAGGTGCATTTTATTGGCACGGCCGATTGGGATTCGAACAGAATCCATCTCAGGTAGTAATGGCTGTCCTTGGAGAAATTGATGTATTGCAAGACGGATCACGTCGGAGCGAGTTCGGGCTCCATCAAGGCCAACTCTTGATTCTAATTCATTGAGGTCATCCTCAGTTATTCTTAGCGAAACATTCTGGCTTGGCTGGCTCATATTGGTCCCCTCGTAGTACATGACCACCACTGTCAGCATATAATGTGTTCTATATGATGACGAATTGACATACAGTTGATTACGAAGAGAATAAATGATGTGCTGGTGCTCAGAAATACAACACTGCGAAGCACTTGCTGAGTTCAATGAAGGGTAATAGGAAATGACTCTAGTGAGATTCTATGCAGTTGTATGACAAATCGTAATACCTCCAAGGTTGTGCATTGAGGAGAGTCAGTAATAAATGCTAAACACTAACCTCTCTACGTAAGGATATGGCCCTAACTCCTTCACGTGGTTTATACCTCTACATCAATACACTCCGAACTGCTATGGACGATGGTATTGTGACTGATAATGAAGCATCAATACTACGCGTATTGGCAAATGCTTTGGGAGTATTCCCAAGCGACACAGCAACCTGTCTTTCTGTTGTACGTGGTGAAGAAAAAGATCCATTTGCAGATAATGAAGTTGATTATTCTGGACATCATGTTGGAGATGTTGCTACTTACCAAGGTGCTTTGATTGCAGCTCTTGATGATGAAGTAATTAGTGAAGATGAATGGGAGATGCTGAATCATCTTAGAGATTTGATTGGACTACAAGAAGATCAACATTCTCTAATCGAAGAAGCAATACGGGCAATGGAAGAAGTTGATGAAAATGGTTCTAGAAGACTTGAGAGATTAGAGCGTTTTAACACCGTTTGCCCATACAGTTGAACGATTTAATTATTACACTCGCAACCATTATTTTTTTCTGGTTAAAAAAGGCCACTGGGGCTTCGTACACGACATTGTAAATCGGGCTATCTCTTATGCGATTAATGGCAACTATTAGAAGGGGCTAGCGTCGGGCCACAAATACACATAGTGTGTAAAGGTGTAACCAACATGAACGCAATAGATGCAATTTATGACAAGGTAGTCGCACGCGACCCTGACCAGCCAGAATTCCACCAAGCGGTGAAGGAAGTATTGGAATCACTTGAACCTGTGATTGAAGAACATCCTGAATACATTTCAATCATTGAGCGCGTTGTTGAACCAGAGAGACTGATACATTTCCGTGTTCCTTGGGTTGATGATGCAGGTGAGATCCATGTAAACCGCGGATTTAGAATTCAATTTAATGGTGCAATCGGTCCATACAAAGGTGGATTGAGATTCCACCCATCAGTAAATGCTTCAATTTTAAAGTTCTTGGCATTTGAACAAATTTTCAAGAACTCCCTAACAGGTCTACCAATGGGTGGTGGCAAGGGTGGTTCAGATTTCAATCCTAAAGGAAAGAGCGATGGTGAAGTAATGCGCTTCTGCCAATCTTTCATGATGGAACTTTGGAGGCACATCGGACAAGATTGTGACGTGCCTGCAGGTGATATCGGTGTCGGCGGTCGAGAAATTGGCTACATGTTTGGAATGTACAAGCGTCTACAAAATGAGTTCCAAGGCGGAGTTCTAACCGGCAAAGGTCGTTCATATGGTGGTTCTTTGATTCGTCCAGAAGCAACAGGATATGGTCTAGTTTACTTTGCAAGAGAAATGTTGGCTACAAAGGGTAAGTCCTTTGAAGGTACATCAGTAGCGATTTCAGGTTCGGGAAATGTTGCACAATTTGCTTGTGAGAAAGTTCTAGACTTGGGTGGAATTCCTGTCACAATGTCAGATTCATCAGGATGGATTCATGACCCAGCAGGTATTGACCGTGAAAAATTAGATTACATCATGGATCTAAAGAATAATCGCAGAGGAAGAATTTCAGAATATGCAAAGAAATTCGATGGAGTGACTTTCACAGCAGCGGGCCCAGAGCCAACTGTAAACGGTCTTTGGGGAGTTAATGTTGATGTAGCACTTCCTTGTGCAACTCAAAACGAATTGAATGGAGAAGAAGCAAAGATGCTAGTTGCAAACGATTTAATCGCAATCGCAGAGGGGGCAAATATGCCTTGTACTCCTGAAGCAGTTGAAGTTTTCCAAGAGAGTGGAGTTTTATTCGCACCAGGTAAGGCAAGTAATGCCGGTGGAGTCGCAACCTCTGGACTTGAGATGTCACAAAACTCACTACGTTTGTCATGGACTCGTGAAGAAGTAGATGCAAAGTTAGATGCTATCATGGTAAACATTCACAAGAATGCATACGAAACTGCAAAGAAATACGGTCGTCAAGGCGATTACGTATTCGGTGCAAATGTTGCAGGATTCCTAAAAATAGCTGAAGCCATGCAAGCACATGGTGTAGTTTGATAGCGAATTTTCGCTTTCTAAACAACTCTGTTCAATAATGAGGGCACACTACTATAGTGAGTTTTTCATGTTACTGAAGCACCAACGGTCAAGTCAGTTACTTTGAGAATTTGCGTTGTCACACCACCATCTGGCATATTTATCATGAATGTTGCAGTAATCCCTCTTGCTTCAATCCAATTTGGGCCACATTGAGCGCCACCAACATTATCATTTGTTCCCGAATCAATTCCGAAAAAATACCTCTTACCAGATTCAAGAGTTGTTACGGAAGTTGGCTGTTGTCCGACTTCCCAAATTGAACCAGGTCCAGAGATCCAGTCATCTAGCGAACCACTTCTATAGTAGAAATCACCATCGTCAGTACATGACAATATCCAATCTACATCGGCAGGATCTACTTCTTTGCCCATCGATTGGTATTCTATCATGAATAGATAATCATCATAATTATCTTCAACCCAAACATTTAGAATTACCATTTTTGTGGCAGCTTCCTTATTGGCATCATGTACTGTGTGCTGTGTTTGCTGAGCTAATGCCTCTACTGCCTGAATTATTACGGCACTGGAGATTGCGGCAACTAAGATACATGCCATGAAGACAATCATCATGCCAATCCCATATTGCGCACTATCATCATATTCTTTCTTCAAAACATCACCTCAAATAAATATCATCCCAGCATGCGGGTTTGAACCAACATCAAAGGGTATTACCATTGTTCTTCCACCATTTACTGCAATTACCAGTTCTGCTGATGTATTAGGTGAAAGGTCACACACACCTGAAGTTGAAATAAATATGTGATACATCCCTGAATCGGTGAAAAAATCGTTTGTTGCCGCGCTCAATCCATCATCAAAGATTTGCGTCGCAGTATCAAAATTACCCGATATGTATTGTATTTGAAATGGACTTCCGCATAACAATGACCAGACTACTTCTGTATCGGGGACCTCACCGAGAATGTAAGGGAATTCAAAGACCAAATAGAGTCCATCTGCTCCAGGGTTTGAATATGCAGATAATTCAAATCGATTAACTTGAATGATACCGTTTAAAGTCTCAGATTGAGTTACGGAATGTTCATGAGAGTTACTGAAAGTAGTTTGAACAATTAACAGCATCATCGCTGCCAGTACTGTAGAAGTGATCATTATTGCAATGAAAGAGATTAACGCCCCGAGGGCCAATTCTGCAGTTTCACTGCGCCTCAAACCCTCCATAACAACTCCTCTGCGACGGACAGACAAAATGCTTTGGACGCAATACCCCTGTATTGGGGGGTTATTATGATCCATTGGAAGAATCAAGATTGGTACGGAAGCCAAGATTCAGTTGCACTATCATAGTATGATAATACATCATTTTCATCTTTGGACCAATGTATTCCGTCTTCTTCCCATTGAACTGGTTCACTTGCTGTGGCAATCTCTGGTAATGGTTTGTCATTCTCAGTTTGATAGAACGCAGCTTCTGAAGCAGCATCGAGTTCTGCATTAGCAACTTCAAATGGTGATTGGCTTGCTGGTGAGCCACGTTTGAAATATACTACAGCAGCAATAATTCCAACAAATAGAAGTGCAATAATTCCATAGATCATGCCATTTCCACTCTCTTCAGCGACTTCTTGCTGATTTCTCATTGGGTCTTCAGGATAGAAATCCCATCTATCAGGGACATTGTCACCATCAGTATCGATAGATTCATTTGAATCATAAGGGAATGCATCATTTGCATCGGTGACACCGTCGTTATCGCTATCGATTTGATTCAAAGCACAACCGACTTCATCTACAATCCAGTTAGGAACCGTTTTCTGACATTCATCAAGGTGATTTCTAATACCATCATCATCATCATCCTTTTGTTGGTCAGAACAACCGTTGTAATCTACACTTTCACCAAGTCCAGTATCTGGACATAGGTCGTCTGAATTCCAGATATCATCACCATCTTCATCCTTCTGTGAATCTGCACAACCCTCGGTATCAGGTTGTTCACCAATTGGGGTCGCAGGGCAAATATCAGCGTCATCCATTATTTGATCACCATCAGTGTCACGTTGAGAGTCTGAACATCCATTTACATCGATATTTTCTGTTTCATCCGGTGGTGTTAGTGGGCATTGGTCAATATCATCTGTAATGAGGTCGCCATCTCCATCCTTTTGTGAATCAGAGCAACCATCTGCATCTGCAACTTCAAGAATAGAAGTACCTTCACAAAGATCTTCGCTATCAACAACATAGTCAGAATCAGTATCTCTTTCATTGCTTGCACAACCAAAGCCATCGACATTCGCTCCAGCTGATGTGTTTGGACATTGGTCTCTATCATCCATTATTCCATCAGAATCAGAATCCAGTTGTGAAGTAGCACATCCTGCAGCATCAACAATATCATTCAGCGTTGTGCTAGGACAGTCATCATATGCATCCATTACGCCATCTGCATCTGAATCTTCTTGACTAGCAGCACAGCCTGATGTATCAACAGGTGATCCTGCTGGAGAATTCGGACAAGCATCCATGGCGTTATTTACGCCATCTAAATCATCATCCTTTTGACTTTCAGCACAACCATTCTCATCGACAGTACTACCTGCAGGGGTATCTAAGCATAGATCTCCATTGAGGCCATTTGCAATATCACCATATCCATCATTATCTGCATCGGTCCATTGCGTAGGTTCGTTAGGGAATGCATCAGCATTTGCACCAGTAGGGTTGTCACCATATCCATCACCATCAACATCGGACCATTGAGTGCCATCACTTGGGAATGCATCTGGATTGTTACCTGCTTGGTTGTCACCATATCCATCACCATCAGCATCACTCCACTGTGTAGAGTCGGAAGGGAATCTATCTGGATTGTTACCGGTTTGGCTATCACCATATCCATCACCATCACTATCTTTCCATTGTGTAGCATCGGTTGGGAATTCATCAGGGTCGGTTCCACTAGCATTATCACCGTGTCCATCGCCATCAATATCTGACCATTGAGTAGGGTCATTAGGGAAGTGATCTCCATCAGTTCCTGCGCTATTGTCTCCATGTCCATCGCCATCACTATCTTTCCATTGAGTTGAATCAAGTGGGTATTCATCTGGATTGTTACCTCCGGCGTTATCTCCGTAACCATCTCCATCTGCATCATACCACTGAGTCGGATCATTAGGGAATGCGTCTGAATTGTTAAAACCAGAATTGTCACCATATCCGTCACCATCAATATCAGACCATTGGCTTGAGTCACTTGGGAAAGCATCACCATTATTTCCAGACATGTTATCTCCATATCCATCACCATCAGCATCGGTCCATTGACTTGAGTCGTAAGGGAATGCATCTAGGTCATCATTATGGCCATCTCCATCAGTATCCTTTTGTGAATTAGCACAACCGTTTTGGTCAACAGTTGTCCCAGCAGGAGTATTTGGACAGTTGTCTGCTTCGTTTGCAACACCATCATTATCGTCATCGATAGTTAGGTAGAAGCAGGCGGAATCGCCAATTAGTTGAACGTTAGTATCAGAGAACAATTCCGCGACAATACAGTACGTTCCACTATTTGTTGGTGTTGGATAAGTGAATAATGGCATGTTCATATTAGGCGCAGTAGCGGTAAAGTTGGTCAAATTCAATGTAGAAACAGATGCACCATTGCTATCGGTAATTCTAATTTGATATTTGTAATCGTCACCAGTCACCAAATCATATCCCTTGGTTGTAACATCATTGTTCGTTGAGGTACTGCTTGTGGAAAAATTGTCAATTAGTAAAGTTGGTAATTGTGGAGTAAAATCCTCTTCGTGGAAACCGATCCACCCACTACCAGTGCTATGATTGGTTGCTGTATTATTGTAAGAGAGAATTGCAGCGAAGAAGTGGTCATTCAATGTAGTTGGTCCAGTCCAATTCAGTTGAGTTGTAGAAGAGGTTGCTGTTGCATTGAACGAATAATTATCAGAATCAATTACAGATGCATTGAGTGCAGCATAGACATCCATTGAAACATTTAAATTGTTCCCGAATAGAACTTGGTCAGCGACTAACCATTCTAGATGGTAATCCGTACCAATGGACAAATTTGTTAGAGATATTTCCCCAGTCGAGGATGAAGAAGTAGTAACTTCTACCATCTCTATGTATGTGTAATCTTCACCATAGGCAATGTAGCCACCAATTGAATCCTTGAAGTATGAAATAATATAGTATTCAGATTCAACATTTTGAGGTTGGGGTACTGATACATTGTATGTCATTGTAGTTGCTGTAGCATTGAATGAAACATTGGTAGAATTGGACCAAGAGATAGTCCCATCAAGCATTGCCTGTGCACTTGAATAATTATAATTGTAATTAGTACCAATGCTTAGCCCACTAAAGGTAATCGCTGCAGATGTTAGGCCAGTGGATGTGACGTCGATACTTTCCATACTTTGGCCACCACCAGGTAGATTGGTAGTAATGTCAATGCCGTATGTATTGGTTGCAGAATTGTAGCCATATACCCTGATGTATGTAGTTTGGTTTGAAGTTGAAGTGTATGACATTGCTTCATTATCACTGACAGATCCAGATGAATCCAAAAAGCTACCACTCGCAGATTCCCATTGAGTATCAATATCTCCACCGCTATGCAGGAAAGTAACATTTGTGTAGTAAGTGACACCAGAGATCATTTGGACCTCAAAATAGTCTTCATCTGTAGTTGTGTGGAGGCTTAATCCGGTACAAGATACAGGTAATGTAGTTGCCTGTGTGGCAGTTGCTTGAGTGTCATTAGGCTCTAATATGTCGGAGTTAAGTGTATTGTTACCGACACAATTGGATGGGGGAGAAGTTCCATTTCCGCCCGTTCCATTACCCGATGAAGTGCTGAATGTCCATATGTCGACTACATACCAGCCATATCCAGTATAACGGAATATCTGAACATAGACAATACCTGTGTGTTGTGTGGCTGAATTATTTGTACTGACGATTTCAGGATTATTGAGATATGAACTGTCTAAACTATTTCCACTTGCATCGTAGATTGCGAGGTCAAAATCATTAGTATATGTTGAACCATTTGAAGATGTATATGTCGTATTGAAAGAGAGGCTAAGTGTTACACCTTCATTAGCCGAGAGATTGATTGCCAACCAATCTTCGTCATCATTGACGTCTAACTGGCCATAGTCAGTTCCACTAAATGGTGCCAATCCAGCAAGGGGTGCTGTAAAGTTTGAAGTAACGGCTGACATGTTGTCTGGTAAATCGCCTTGTAATCCAAAGTCGGTTTGATTTGCGCCGACTGCTTGAACAGGGCCAGCAACAGTTACAACGGTGCTCAATAGCATCAATAATGCAACGAGTATAGGTCTAATTTTTGCAGATGTGGCAGGTATTGCATTATCACGCATGAACAATGCAATGACAACCCCCTTATCATATTCATGTAGGGCAAAAAAGCTCGGAATTAGCACTATTTATTCAAATCGCAGTTGGTGCAACATGTCCTTCTTTCTTATCTTCAGGAGTTCTAACTCTTGACCAAACTCCACTCATCAATTCATCATGATGATTTTGGCAGTAATGGAAACGGCGGTATGCCTCTCTAAATGAATAGGCTTTTTTGCCGGTTGCAACAAGATATCCTTCGGGAGAAAGACGAGAAATAATCACTCCTTCATCGCCACAACCAGGTAAATCACAGACTGCAGTCTCCGCCATGTTATACGCTAACATTGGACTCACTTTAACTATTGCATCAATGTTTAAAAAAACACCAGATTTTCACTAGAATCTAGAATTATATGATTGATGTACAAATTATTCGGAATCTTCATCGGTGACAGCAGGCTCAATCACTAGAAGAGGGATATTCGCTTCAATAGCATCGCCCTCAGAAATATTTACTGAGATCACAGTTCCAGTAACTGGTGCTTGAACTTCATTCTGCATTTTCATAGCTTCTAAAATCAATACAACTTGCCCTTCAGTAACTTCGTCACCTTGTTTTACTTCAACGGTTACGATTTTACCAGGAATACTGGAGGTAACAGTTCCTGATTTCTTCTTCTTCCCACCAGCACTACGCTTTTTCTTTACAACAGGTGCTGCATCAGGTATTTGAATTTCAAAAGTGCGCCCTTCAACGGTTGCAGAAAAGGTGGTGCCTTCACCTTCAATCTCAACCTCAAATTCAGTTCCATCAATGATGACTTTTCTAGTGTCAGACATAATTTCACTTCCATGGTGAGCGGCTAGCTCTGTGATTTAACAATGAAGATTTCCCGGAAAACATCCTTCTATGGTCTTGTGACCAAGGCATACCAGGATTCCTTGCAATTTGTGCAGGGTCGTCTCCTTGAGATTGTATCATTGCCAAAACTCCAGCAATCGCTGCCATTCTCAGAGTTTTTTCGTCTGTTTTACCCATGACAAAATCTCCTCAAAGTGGAATGTTCCCGTGCTTTCTTGCAGGCCTCAATTCTTCTTTATCCATTAGCATCTCAAGAGAACGAATTAACTTGCTTCGAGTTTCTCTAGGTTCGATGACATCATCCAGATATCCCAGAGCCGCTGCCTTGTATGGATTTGCGAAAGTATCATTGAAATCTTCGGTTAATCTCGTTCTCTCTTCTTCTGCATTACGCGAGTTTGCGATGCGCTTGCGATGAATAATTTCTACAGCCCCATCAGCACCCATGACCGCTAGTTCTGCATTTGGCCATGCGATATTGTAATCACCTCGGATATGCTTACTCGACATAACGTCGTAGGCACCACCGTATGCCTTTCTCAATATCACAGTTAGTAGTGGTACAGTAGCCTCTGCATATGCATACAATAATTTTGCACCGTGACGAATAATGCCACCCCATTCTTGGCTAGTGCCAGGTAAGAATCCAGGGACGTCTTCCAAAGTTAGAATTGGGATATTGAAAGCATCACAGAATCTGACAAATCTTGCGGCTTTATCACTCGCATCAATATCCAAGCAGCCAGCAAGGAACTTTGGTTGATTTGCGACAACTCCAACTGTATTTCCACCTAAGTGTGCAAATCCGATTACAATATTCTTTGCCCAATCAGCCTGAACTTCTAAGAATGCTCCATCATCAACGATTTCATTGATTACGTCAATTACATCGTAGGGTTTGTTGGATTCAGTTGGAATAATAGTATCCAATTTCTCACAGACCCTATCCTTTGGATCAGATGTTTTTCTAGTCGGTGGTTTTTCCATATTATTCTGAGGGAGTAAATCTGCTAATTCTCTTGCAAGGTGTATTGCTTCTTCATCACTTACTGCTGTGAAATGCGACACACCGGATTTACTACCGTGCGTCATCGCACCTCCAAGGTCTTCAAAAGAAACTTCTTCATTTGTCACCGTCTTGATAACTTCAGGTCCGGTGATGAACATGTGCGCAGTTTGGTCGACCATGATTACGAAGTCTGTTATCGCAGGAGAATATACTGCTCCACCAGCACATGGCCCCATTATTACCGAAATTTGAGGGATGACTCCAGAGGATCTTACATTTCTGAAAAATATTTCAGCATAACTTCCTAGACTAGCTACTCCTTCTTGTATTCGAGCTCCACCTGAATCATTCATTCCAATAACAGGTCTACCTGTTTTTAGAGCCATATCCAATACTTTACAGATTTTCAGGCCATGCATTTCTCCTAGAGAACCGCCATAAACGGTGAAATCTTGGGCAAAGGCAAATACTTCGCGTCCATTTATTGTTCCATGGCCAGTTACTACTCCATCACCTGGAATAACGTTCTTCTCCATTCCAAAATCTTTGCATCGATGTTCAACAAGAGCATCCATCTCTTGGAATGAACCGTCATCAAGGAGTAATTCCATGCGCTCACGTGCAGTCAATTTGCCACGATTATGCTGGGAATCAACACGTGCTTGGCCGCCGCCTGCTTCACTTCTTGCCTTACGATTACGCAGGTCCTTGAGTCGTTCCTCAGTGGATGCCATAGGCTTCGCCAATTATCTCTAAGAAAACTCCCTCCTTATGCGTTGCGACAATATATAGTCAAAATGTACCTTGTATGACTCCTTTGGCCGGTTTCATATCCACACCTAAATCACTATGATTACATCTTTCGGATGGGTTTTGTTGATAGGCTAAGTCCTACTCGGTTTTGACATGGGTGCAATGATTCGCGTAGTAGTTGCAAAACCGGGTCTTGATGGTCACGACCGTGGAGCTAAGGTTGTAGCTCGGGCATTAAGAGATGCAGGACACGAAGTAATCTATACAGGATTACGTAGGACGGCGAGCCAAATAGTTGAAACAGTACGTGATGAGGATGCCTCATTTCTTGGATTATCCTCACTTTCTGGTGCACATAGTCATTTATTTCCAAAGGTTTGCGAAGAACTCCGTAAATTAGGATTGAATGATGTGATCGTATTCGGTGGAGGGATTATTCCTAAAACCGATAGACAAGCCCTATTCTCTTGTGGAATCAAAGCCATTTTTGGGCCAGGAACTTCTACTGCAGAAATACTTAGTTTCATTGAAATTGCAAGCGAAAAAGATGGAATCGGCGTAGGGGAATCAAGCGATTGGTATTGGCAGGGTGTTTGAGTGAATAGCGACATTGTGTTGGCCGCAAAGGACGGTTGCCGCAGGTCATTAGCACGAACTCTCTCAGCGCTTGAAAATAACACACTGGATATTGATGATGCACTATCAATGCTAGGTGAAACCAATACTGATTCTTCTCAACAATCCGATTGGAGTATAATGGCAATTACGGGCGCCCCTGGAGTTGGTAAATCCTGTCTGGTTGACAAAATAATTTCTCAATGGGCAAGTCAAGGTAAGAAAATTGCATTACTAGCAGTTGACCCATCTTCTTCTAGAACTGGTGGGGCGTTATTAGGAGATCGAGTTCGCTTATCAGTAGTCGATGATATTATGCTAAAAGAGATGGTTTATGTTCGCTCGGTCGCTACTCGTAAGTCTTCTAGTAGCGTTCCAGCAGTCGTTTCCGATATGGCCAAATTATTACTGGCGCTTGGCTGGAATAAGGTAGTGATTGAAACTGTTGGCGCAGGACAGTCGGAAGTTAGATGTGTAGCAGTTGCAGATAGAATCGTAGTGGTTGAAGGTCCGGCAAGAGGAGACGGGATTCAAGCAGAAAAGGCAGGATTATTAGAATTAGCAGATGCTGTAATTGTCAATAAATCTGATATTGTAGGTGCTAGAAAGCATGCAGACGAAATTAAAGAATCTTTTGAGTTGGGCGAGGGGCAATCTCCTCCCGTATTATTGACCTGTGCGTTGAATGGTGACGGATGTCAATTTGCCTCAGATGTATTGCTTAATTTACAGTCTACAGGACGTTCCTCAAAGGCTAGATGGCGTGAGCGCCTGTTGTCTAGTCTTGAACAAAAAATACTACAGAATCCACACTTAGATGAGATATTGTTACTATTAGCATCTGGTTCTATAGATTTAGATGAGGCGATTAAGAACTTAAATAATTGAATGAAAGGTGAATGATATGAGCGAAAATAATGGACAAGTTGCGATGACAGACCCAATAGAACAATCCAAAGGTGGACTTTATGGGCATATCTTGAGAAGAGCAATTCATTTGAGTTTATCTTTTGTTCCATTTATTTACTTTGAATATGGTGAGGACTGTGCAGAATTTGTTGGCTTGGAACTGCCACAATTAGTTTCTTCAATCGTGTTATTGATGCTTGCTGCTGAGGCGTTTAGGCTTAAATTTTCAATAACAATCTTCGGCCAAAGAGAATACGAGGCTCACCAAGTTTCAGCATTAGCATGGGGTGCAATTGGAATTGGATTGGCCTTTTTGATGGCGCCAACTAAGGAATATATCTGGCCACTTGTCCTTTCACTATCATTAGGTGATCCTTTGATGGGTGAGTTGAGGAGAAAAGGATTTGATGATAAGCAGGTAATGATATATTCAACTCTGGCTATCACAATTATTTGGCTAGCATGCTGGAATTACGTTGGTACACCGCTATGGTTGATCCCTATAATGGCGCCACTTTGCATGATAAGCGAATGGCCTCGACTGCGATGGATAGATGATAATGCAACAATGATGCTAATCCCATTATGCGCAATTTTATTGTTTGACCCATTCATTGGTTTGCTATGATTTAACAAAAAGCCATTCATATTCCTCAATATGTTGAAATGGTGGTTGCTCTCCCCTTTGGAATAGTGAACTATCATGTCTGAGGAAAATGAATCCAATGACCCACCTCAAACTGCATATTACATATTTTTTGGTATTGCGGTCTTAGCTCTTGTATTTACTATGTTCAAATGGCCTCTTTGGTGATGCCGAACTAAGTGTATTACTGTGAATTGATTCATGGTAATTTACAACCATTGAAAAGGGTGTGGTTTGCACCTTTTACTATGTGCGGTATTGGTGGTATGTTCGGAAACCCCGATTCTGCTATCATAGAGCGAATGAATTGGTTAATGCGCCATAGAGGTCCAGATGGTAATGATGTTTGGAGTGATGAAAATATAGCACTTGGACACACTCGATTGGCGATTGTTGATGTCAGTGGAAGCGATCAACCTATATCTGCTCATAGTGGAAATATCTTAATTGCCAATGGAGAGATTTACAATCATCTCAATATTCGAGCAAATCATAATCACTATCCATGGACTACAAATGGTGACAGTGAGTCTATACTTGCTCTGCATGAAAATGCATTAGCAACAAATCAAGGTGCACTATCTGCCAAACAGCATGCGAAATGGATCTCCAAACTCAATGGAATGTATGCTATAGCGATATGGAATCCTAGAGATAAGCAGTTGCTATTGGCTAGAGATCCCATGGGAATCAAACCATTGATGAGGACTGAGGTTGATGGTAGTCTGCTATTTGCAAGTGAAGCCAAAGCCCTTAGGGCGCATGAAGGGCATACCCCCCAAATCGATGAACTAGCATTGGTTGCAAGGTTGGCATGGGAGTACCCGTTAGATGGAACTACATTACTGAAGGATGTTGCACAAATAAGGCCAGGGACTGTTGAAACCTGGAGTCTTGACCACAATGGTTGCGCAGTATTAACTGGCAAAGCAACAGTGGAGAAACAGAAGGTTGAACCTGCAGATACATGGAATCCTGATTTAGAGGCTAGTAAGTTACTGGAATCTTTCGTTGTCAGTGTTGAAGAGAGATTGATGTCAGATGTACCTGTGGGTATAGTTCTTTCAGGCGGACTTGATTCTAGTTTAGTCGCCGCAGTTGCCCATGAAGCAGCTCAAAGAAGCGGTAATCCAGTTCCAGCATGTTGGACGGTTGCGGAAAGTGAAGATAACCCTGACTGGCAAGCGGCTGAGTTAGTAGCATCAAGCCTTGAATTAGAACATCACCAACATATTTTACAAGAGGATTCATTTGACAAAATGTTGCCTAATTTAGCCTGGCATGGTGAAGATTTAGATGTGACAGTCCTATTCTTCCAGCCTTTATTTGAGAAGATGTCACAATCGGTAACAGTCGGATTATGTGGTCAAGGAGCGGATGAACTGCATGCAGGTTATCCACGCTACAGAGATCTTAATCATCATTCTAGCGTTATTCAGTCTCGCTTTGATATGATGAGTCACCCATCGAAAGCAATCATTGAAAATGGTCAATTACCAATTGGCGATCATTATTATTCAAATGACCACTCAGCAACAGCTCACACCTCTTCATTAGATGACTTCTTACAATTCGAATTAGATAGTGGACAGTTGAGTAACTTCCAATTACGCTTAGTAGATAGACATTCTATGGCCCATTCTGTTGAGGTTAGAGTTCCATTCCTTGGAAAGTCGCACCGCCAAGCATCTCATAAATTACCGATGCAGTGGCGCCTTCCACCTTCATTTGAAGAGAAAATAGCACTTCGTCGTGCTGCTGATTTAACCAAGTTACCAGCTGAGATTGTACGCAGAGAAAAATTGCCAGCAGGTACGGCAACATCTCCTATGTTGTTGCAGAATATGTTAGAACAATTGGATGGAAGGGCGCAGCAAATAATGAGTAAGTATCCACTTATTAGCGGTGCTTTCAAGGACCAACCGGATTTGGCAATAGGTTTGGGATTGTTTGAAGCAATGCACATCCTAGATGGTGGTAGAAGTAAGCGTCCAGGAACAGCAATTGATTTGCTAGATGAGGTGATATGATGAATTATGTACATGAATACTCGCAAATCCTTGAATCTAAGAGAGAACAGATCACTGCATGGATGACAAAGAAGCGCAGCGAAGTTCCAATTCCGATTTACGGCAGTGTCGATGTAAGGGATGCTGGATGGAAAGTGGCTGTTGTTGATGCGAATCATTTTCCAGCTGGATTTAACAACGTTTCAAAGGAGGATGAACCACATCTTGCAGAACTCCTAAAAAATCATATTTTGAGGATTAAATCCGAATGTAAATGGGTTCACTTGTATCCTGAATCTCATACTAGAAATGCAGGTTATATTGAGAATGTGGCGACTATACAGAGTTTACTTATCCGTTCAGGCTTTAGATGTACGGTTGGTTCACCGGAATTATCTGCTCATGGTTCATTAGCGGGAATTTCAGGTCCGTTGCATTTGTCAAGAGTTGAGTTGAAACTTGAAAATGGAATCGAGGAGTTATTTGTGGAAGGTGAAAGACCTTGCTTAATCTTGCTGAATAATGATCTTACAGAAGGAATAGTGCCTGGATTATCTGCTAATAATGTAAGCCCACCACCGAGCATGGGATGGCATCGGCGTAGGAAATCAGAACACTATGTTTGCTTGCAAAAATATGTTGATGAGATGGCACAATTGCTGGAAATTGATAGTTGGCATTTAATGGCGAATTGGTTTGTTTCAGAGAATAAATGTCTTGATGAAGAGAATTGTAGGGTGGCGTTGGCAAAAGAAGTTGACGAATTTATTGAAAATATAAGAGCCAAATACGAATCACTTGGAATAGAAAGAGAACCTGTCGTTTTTGTAAAAAATGATAGAGGAACATATGGGCTTGGTATTATGGCGGTTAAGGAAGGGAAAGAATTACTTGAACTGTCTAATAGAAAGATGAAGAAACTAATGTATTCTAAAGGCGGTGCCGATGTTGAAAATTTCTTAATTCAAGAAGGAGTTCCAACTCTTCTAACAGAAAAGGGTGGAGCGCCGGTTGAACCTGTTGTTTATTTGGTCGATGGTGAGGCTGCTTCTTGGTTCTATAGAATAAATGATAAGAAAGGGGACATGGATAATTTAAACTCGCCTAGTGCAGAATTCTTTGATTCATCAGAAGTTGGTCACCTCTATGGTGAACATGCAAAAGGATGGCATGCTTTAGTAGCAGAATTATCGATGTTGGCAATGGGTTCAGAAGCCATAAAATATGCTAATGAATCATCGAATCAATAATTTGATTCAAGTTCTAATCATTGTTGGGTTTTTGATCATCACTGGTGGTGATTGGTTCATCGCCCATTCCAACTATTTCATAATTTGAAGGGAATAATGCGATAGCAACTGCGGCTATTAGGGCTAGCAGTCCCCATCCAAACATTTTGCGAACAAATAGCATTTCAAGGGATAATGCACATAGTAATAGGCCACCAATATTGGAAGTCCATACCAATGTTTTGAATGTTCCAAGGCTGACGCCAGGAGTTCCCTCTTTGCGGTATGGTCCGAATTCTCCTCCGAATCTTTGGGCTTCTTCATTGGCATCTTTTGTCATGGTAATTCCTCACAAATCAATCATTGTTATCGCATCTGTAGGACAGGCGAGTACGCATAATCTGCAGCCAGTACACGCATCGCGAATTATCTTGGCCTTACGATTACTTTCAACTTTGATGAATTGACTGGCCATCTCTACTTTGTATAGTTCGATGGCATCATCATCACAAACGATTGTGCATTGGTCGCAGCCAATACATTTCTCTGGAGTCACATATGCAACAGTTCCTTCTCCACCCTTTGTATTAGCTCGCTGTTCTCCACGTTGACGATTTAGAGAGGTGCGAATGGCCAAAGCCTCAGCCGCTCGTCTCTTGGCCAACTCGTCACTGGTGGTCATACTACCACCTCGTCCGCCCCTTCTCTTTCAAACTTGGCAACACTTAGGTTGACTAATAAATCTCCAACACAATAGAATGCACCAACTAATAGAGGTGGATTCCAAGCGGTTAATCCCGTCCATGGTACTTCGTTGGCCCATGTCCAATTAGCCAAGTGTGTGCCCCACAATTCCATTGCTAAGGCCGCCCAAGCCATAGCAGCATATAATCGAGGTTGAGGGCCCCATTTTGTGAATGCGAGTACGAGCACTAGGAGGAATAGTGCAGATGTATCCCCTCCACTGTATATGCCATAAGCGACGAGAGGAATAAATGGGGTCAAGCAAAGCATAGCGAGGTTTTCCCTCATCTTATTGGCGATAATCCTGCCAAGATCAAATAGGAAATAATGACCGACTGGAACGAATAGAGGCATTAGTCCACGTTGGTATTCATAGATTAGCCAAACTTCGCTGAAGAATAATTCCATTGGAGTGGCAAATGCCAACACTGTCAGCATTTCTATCCGTTCTTTTCGAGTGGTCTTGTAGAAGATATATCCAAATATGGACCAGCACCAAATGTTGACTGGCCATTCAGCCCACTGGTCTGGAATAATTCCATTCAGACCAGTAGCACTGATGTACAAACCGATGCCTATTGTAAGTACATACAAAGCAGGTCTGTTCATGAATGGCGCTAGTGACTGCACTTCTTAGCACTAGGGGTGACTTGGAAATGCTGATGCTCAAAAAAGCCTCAAGCCTTGATTTGGTCTAGTGAATCAGTATTTGCAGCAACTGCTTCAGATTTCTTTGCATCAACTTGTTTTGCTAAGAATGTAACAACATCAAGAATTTCAATATCTGCATACTTTTCATCACCTTCAAACTTCAAACACTCAAAGTGAGCAACACATTTAGGACATGATGTAATCATCGTATCTGCTCCAGTAGCACGGATTTCTTCCATACGAGATACACGAAGTGAACGAGCATCTTCGTTACATGACATCATGCTTGAAACACCACAACACATTGCATCTTCTCCACTGTGTTCCATCTCAACCAAATTAACTCCTTCAACGGCAGTAAGCAACTCACGTGGTTCATCATAGACTCCCATTTGACGACCCAATCTACATGGATCATGGTAGGTTACAGTAGTATCTTCAGTACTCAAGTCCATATCAAACCCTTGTTCTGTTAAGTATTCAGTTGTGTGCATTACCTTGACTCCCTCTAGTTCATAATCTCGAGCAAAGGTTCTGAAACATTCTGCACAAGAAGATACCAAGGTGTCTATTCCAGATTCCTCAATCTTGCGTTGATTATAGGCCTTTAGTTTTTCAAATACTTCATCAAGACCTTGCCACTTTTGGTCGTGGCCACAGCACTTTAGGAAGTCTCTTCCAAGATATGAAACTTCATTGCCCATCTCTTCAAACAAAGTGAAAGCAGCGGTTGTTGATGCTCCTAAATTCATCTCACCATCATTGACATGTGAAAATACCATCTCTTGGTCGAGATAATCAACACACCCAGGATAGTATCCTACCTTGGAAGTAATTGGGTAATCTTCAGTTGTGATAAAGTCAGCATCAGCTTCTTCCTCTGCTTCAGCAGCAAGAACTGCCTGAAGGACTGTGTGCGGTATCTCTGCTTGAGATGCACCAACGATTAGTCCACGCCTAATATCGACATAAGAGTCGTAATCAACAAGTTGCGGACAGGCGTTAGTACAAGCAGAACATGTCAAACATGAATACATCGGGACACCATCATCCTCATTATTCCAAGAATTATAAATGATGTTTAATTTGTCTCCACCAGTGAATAGGCGTACAGGGCAAGCATCGTCACAAAGGTCACAACCGTAGCACTTGTTCATCTCAAACTCATATCCACGAGCCATGTATCTTAGTAATACGAATACAAGGGCACCGAATGTTAGACATGGAATGAACATTGCATAGGTTAATTTTGCATCCATTGATTTAGGATTTCTATGGTATGATGGATTTTCAATAGGAGAGAACTTACCATTTCCAAGAGCCATATCCTCAGAACTTGAAAGGTTGACGCTCGTTCCTGCAAGACTCTCGTGTGCATCCTCGTTCCAAACCAATAGTGGTTGGAAAGAAGCGATATTCATAGAAGTTTCAGTGGTAATAGAGGAATTTTGGGCAAGTAGACCAGTTGCCTGGACAGTCATTTGATAGTCATAGGTCCCTACTTTGAGTTCAACTGTTGCTCCATCACAGTTAGTGAACGATGAAACGGTTTTTCCAGATGAATCAGTAACCGTAAAAGTTGAAGTTAACATATCTGCAGTAGATAGTTCATTGATCTTTCTTTCACTAGATCTATACTCACAAGCCATGTCAGTGGTAATCGTTTCCACAGTCTTGTGATGCCCATAAGGGAAATATGTTGTATCTTCAGTAACTGTAAATGAGCCTGCAGCAATCCACTCAGCATCTCCAGAGAATGAATCTGTAACCGATGCAGCATTTATTCCATTAGCAGCATCTTGATGCCCATTGGCATCTCCAAAATCAGTAATAATATATCTAGCGGGTTGATACAAATTCCAGTCAAGCCAAGCAGTAGTCGGTACTATCTCTGTAGAAGACCAACCATGCGAATCGGTAAATTCATTGGTAGAATGAACATGAACATCAACTGGTTGTGACCTCATCTCTTCAAGTTCACCGTAATCAGCAATTGTAAGCAATCCCTTTGCATCCCAGAAACCATCATCATAAACATCCCAAGTGGAAACTGATATTGCAGTTGAAACCATCAATGCGCCAACAAGAATTCTTTTGCCATGCGCTGGAGTGAAGCCAGCACCCCAAGCCTTTACCATCATAGTTCGAGTCACGAAATATATGACAATCCATATTAAAATCCCAGTTAATACCCACGGAATGGCATTGAATGCATCCGCAATCCAGGGTTCTCTTACACCACATAACAGATCTCCATGAGAATCCAATTTACAAAAATCTGATCTATTATTACCATATAACTGTAAGAAAATATTAATCGAAAAGACAGAGATAAACCATACATGCGCAATATATACAACTCCTGCACTTGCAAACCAAGGGTCTTCTACAGGTCTCTTTTCACGACCTCCAAGCAATGGTGGAAGTACTAGAATTCCTACAGGGACTCCAGTAAGAGCAGCTCCCCACCATGCAGCGTTCCAAGGGAACGAAGGTTGACCAAATATGTCTCCCAAGAATCCAGTAGGTACGGAAAATTGCGGTAGATACTCTCCCCAGCGAAGGTAACCATATGAGAATAATACATACCAATCAGGGAAAACGAATCCTGCTTGAGCATATGGATCAGCAGCACTGTGCAATGGTGGTGGAATTAGCCAAGAATAGAATAATAATACCGCGGCCATAACTGAAAAGATAAGAATGTCGCGAAGAACTTCATGTGGCCAAAAAGCATGGCCCATTCGTGTACGCTTTCTTTTTTCATCAACACTTTGCAAGTTTTCCTTCTCATCCATGTAGGAGGAAGCAACTCTTCCAAGATTTTCTACTAATCCCATAATTTAATCCTCCAAAATATCAATGTGGCTCCGCAATGCCCTGTACCCAAACAATAAACAAATGAATAATAATCAATAATGTTACAATCACAGGTAGAATGAATACGTGAATAAAGTACATTCTTGTAACGGTCCTAGGAGTAAGTGATGTACCTCCGAATAGAGCAGTTGAGGCAATCTTTCCAATCAATGGTGATGAGTTGGCCATATTAATTCCTATAACTGCGGCGCCATATGCCAAGGAATCCCACGGGAGTAAATATCCAGAGTATCCAAAGAAAATGGTTAGGAACATTAGTGCGACTCCGATAAGCCAGTTTAATTCACGAGGGTTTCTGTATGCACCTGTAAAGTAAACTCTACACATATGCAAGAAAACACTTGCTACCATGAAGTGAGTGCCCCAATGGTGAACTGCACGAAGGATATATCCGAATGGCAATTCGGTCATGATATATTGCATACTGGCATATGCAGGGGCAGGGTCACCTTCTCCACCCGGTACGTAATAAATTCCAAGAACAGTTCCAGTAATTACCAAAATAATGAATGATAGGAATGAGATTCCACCTAGGCAGTATAATGGATACCAGTACCAAATGATTCTCAACTTGTATTTTTCAGCGTGACTAAGCGGCATTTGTCTGTGCATATTATAGTAGGCACCTTTCGACATATTCCAATAGTCTTGTAATCTAAATCTAGTATCTAGCCAAGAGAACACCCAAAGGAATGATCTTTCTGCTACACCCATTTTCCCTGTTGACTCAACAGCACGAAGAATGTCTCTACGAGGCATATCTTCTGATTCCTTGCGTAGAGTGAACGCTACAAGAACCACTACGAAGGCAATGAAGAACCAAAGAATCCAGAACATTGTTGTCATTTTATTTCACCTCAGTCACAATATGTGTACCAATCCACATAATCTGGTAATCCTTCAATAATATCACCATTCATGGCAATTGGAATTATTGGCAATCCTACAGGAGCAGGGCCACCGGATCTGCGAATACCTGCGTACTTGAATTTAGCACCATTGGAACGATTTGTATTTGCATTCATTTCCAAAGCAGTAGGGTCAAAACGAGATGAGTGGCAAATACAGAATAATTTAGTTCCACCTGCATCACCACCGCCAGGAATCCATGTATCTACAGTATAACGATTAGTAACTAATTGCCAACCAGGAATACAGCATAAATGTGTACACCTTGCAAAAACCATTACTAAATCATCACTAGGTAGTAATCTTGGATCTGCATCAGATAAGTCTTCAAAATGACCGACATACTTGCCAGTACCGTCATATCCTTCCATGAATTGAAATCTTGCTTTACCATTGGAAACAGGGCTACCTGCATTCTTTGAGTGGTCAACATATGTTACTACAATCGGAACTCCGTTCCAAACCCCAGCAGCCCCTGATGAACCAGTAGAACTCTTTGCAGCTTCAGCAACGAAATCCGATTTCTTCATTACTTGCTCGTGCATTGCTCCATACCATGCTTCATCTTCACGACCCTTGGCCCAATATTTTGCAGCAAGGTCTCCACCGGTGCTACCGCTAGGTGGCAGTAATAGGGATGCAAAGCCAAGAACTCCTAGAGATGCCGCCAATACGCCGGTAGCAGTATTGAATCCATAACTAAGGAATTGGCGTCTATTAATCAATGAATCTCCCAATGCTTGGGAAGAAGATTGTTCACCACTCGGTGCCGGTTTGAGGTCGTATTCGCGAGACATAAAAATCACCAGTTGTACTCCTTCCAGTCCTTTGTATGCTCAGGTATGAATTTATTCATGCCATACTTGACAATAATCGTATCAGGTAAGACATATTTGAGATATATCATTCCCATCAACGTTGTAGTCGTTAATGTCATTGCTAAATGGAATGATAATTGTTGTTGATCCCAGCCGTTGAACAGTCCATAGATTAATGAAAAAGACCAGTAGCAACTCCAGAACAATCCCCATACGAAGAAGAATAGTGTCAGGTATGATGCGCCCGATGGAGCTAATGTTGCACTGATAATTGAGCCTGGCTCAGCAGGATTGAATACTCCATGATCGATTGCTTTCTGCATTTGTTCTTCAGTCAGTGAAGCATTTTCCAAAGCAGTTCTAGCATCAGCAATACTGATGTTTCCTTTTGCAACACCTCGTAATAGGGTGGTAATTGTATCATCCATCACTGGTCACCTCTCTTCATCAACTTGTAGCGAAGTCGTAACATATTACTGCGTCCCTTGTATGAGGTAGAAAACCCATATCTTAGAAGTAGGCCTGAGAACACTATTACACCGATTACAGCACTAAATCCGAGTAATCCAAGCCAATGAGCCCTTAGTGGAGCTCCCATGTCGTGTAAATCGATTCCATGTGAAGAAGGTTCAGGGGGGCTAACGTTTCCATCACCTGCAAACAAAGCTCTCGTTCCAAGGGCGATACTATCTGCATCTCCCTCAGGGAGGGCGAATAATAATTGATTCCACTTATCGTCTTCGCCAGGGAGTCCCTCTCCTGAAACCGAGTTACCGGTAATCCAGAAATTAACGCTACCTTCTCCTGCGGCAGGGGCGGTCCATGTCAAAAGCCACGAGCGATCTTCTTCGCTTGCCGAAGCGTCGGTGTGGGTGAGTGTTGTCACATCTTCTTGCCAATTTTGTAGATTTGTGCCGGCGAGCTCACCCGCACTAATGCGCATTGAAAATCCAGCGGTATAAATTCCACCGGCAGGTCCGCCGATTAGTTGCAGACGGAATTCATATGTGTCACCCGCATTCCAAGCATATGGAACATTGTCAAGAATCACTTGGACTGAATTATCTGCAGCACCATTATGGCACAAGCAACCCTGTTTTGCCACATCATCAATAGTCTCTCCAGCATTGGATTGTTCTCCTCCAATGCCGGTGTGATATGATGTTGCAAGGCTCGGAAGGAGCAATAGCGCGACCAGTCCTATAAGAAGTGTAATTCTCGTAGAAAAAGAGCCAACTCGCATAGCCACACCCAAGATGTTCTTAGCGACTTGGATGGACCCCTTAAACATTGCTTGCAATTGTGATGGATAAATGCCTCGCAGTGTTGCGTTTTGAATATCCATATAATACGAAGTAATTCTTATAAAAATTAATCGCCCGAGATTGCCAAATCAGCCATTTTTGCGGTATTTTTGAGTTTAGCAATCAAAGGTTTGATTCACTACGAACTCCTGCCCTTGATAGGTGCAACGAATGTCAAGCCATACCTTTGATAATATTTACAACTTAAGTAATGAACAATTAGAGCAACTGGATAACGCAGAAGAGTTAATGGTGAAAAATCATCTTGGCGCTGCGGAACAATTACTTCTCAAGATGTTGGAGGAGGAAGAAGGATGCATTCCAGTTCTATCCAATCTTGGACATTTGTATGGGCGCCACCTCTCTGAATTCGAGAATGCAATAAAGTATTATGATTTGGTTTTAGAACTGGAGCCAGATAACGCATGGGCAAGAGATGCAAGAAGGCGCTATCTGCGTTATGTTGAGTTGGATTAAGTAACACGCGACAGCCAAAGTTCATTGAGGTTCATTGCCACCATTAGGCCGATGGAAGCCTCACAGATCCTAATTGCCGGTGCTGGTGGTTTGGGTTGTGCTTGGGCAAAAAGAGCATATGAAAAATGTGGAAGAGGTGCAGATGTAGTTCTCATCGACGCTGACGATTCTAGTTTAACTGGCTGTGAATCTGCGCATGTATTACGCTTAGGACATACATTGGATTCAGTAGGTTGTGCAGCTTTACCTCCTTTAGCAGAACAGAGAATGAGGGGCCTTGCACCTCTTGCTAGAACGATATTAGAAGATGTTGAATTGGTTGTTTTGCTAGTCGGTTTGGGTGGCGGCTCTGGCACGGGGGCGGCTCATGAATTTGCCCGCCAAGCAAGACAATCTGGAGCGGTTGTATTATCGGTGGCAGCACTACCTTTCGATATACAACAAACACGGGCGGAAATTGCTGCTGAAGGCCTTGAGCGTTTACAAAACAATGCACATATCACAGTGCAATTATCACTTGAAAGACTTGCAAGACAAGCGAGAGAAAAGGGGACAGCATGGCAGATGGGTGCTGAATGGATTGAAGATCTTGTAGATGGTTTAGTCAGGACCCTGCTAAGAATGGGTTTAATCAATTTGGATTTAATGGATTTGCGGGCAATAGTCGATACCGAAGGTGGATCTACTATGTTAGTCGGTGTAGGGAGGGCAGATGAGCCAGAAGAAATTTTGAAATCTGCTATGATGGCACCTTTGGCAGAATTAGATGTTAGTGGTGCTAAGGGTTGTTTAATTCAAATTGAGGGTGGGCAAGGAATGACCATTGGTCAAGTTGAAACAGTTGCAAGCATGTTTACCGCTGCGCTGGATGCTGATGCGCAAGTTATTCTCGGAGCGAGAGTGAGTGATGACCTGCATGATTCCATCAGAGTCGTAACATTGCTATCTGGAATTGACGGTTGAATTCAGTCATCTAATTCTATGACATCAGAATTCCATTCAATCTCATCACTGATAGATTCTACTGGTTTACCCCATTCAGTGGTGGAATCTTGTTGCCAGTTACCTTCCATCTCTTGAGTATCTTCTTCAACAATTTCTGTTAGGTCATCTAGTTCAGTAATTTCTTCAACTTCGTGTGAATCAATGTCATCTGGTAATTCTTCAGATTGTGCAGCCTTTTTATCAAATACAGATTTAGTTATCCGCTCAACTTCAATATCTTGGTCTCGATTATCTACAATACTTGTCAATACTGAACGTTGCATCCATAATACAGTTAATATTACTACCAAATGTCCAGCCATCATAACAACGGTTATTTCCTTGAGAACCACTGTTAGCATAGCAACTGAGCCTGCGTAGGCATATCCGAATGCCAACCCCCAAGGAAGAGCATTATTTTGATTAAATAATGGGAATTTAGACTTCACGCCACGTGAAGTAAGAGTCCATATTGCCATGAATACGGTAAATATCATCAGCATGATTTCTTCAATAAACAATTCAGCACCATTTGCTGTCATCGGTGCCCATTCTGAATGGCGCCAAATTGTTAGTGCATGCCAGGTAATGAAGGCTTGAGCCATTAAGGTCCATTTCCAAGTAAATGCAGATGTTGCTACATATTGAGATGCGGCAACTCTTGATTTCCATGACCAAATCACAGCAAAAACATGTAATCCCAAAGCTGTAACTAGATAGGGGAAGTTGGCAATCAGTATTTTCCATGGTACGATATCATCTCCTTGTATTAAGTGGAATATGCAGACTCCAATGAATGCAATTAGAAGAATTGCAAGTCCATGGATGATCGCTTGAGCCATCGGCTTCCCTCTTTTCTCCGTTGATTGAGGTTGATTTGAAACAGAAATCGTAGAAATCCATTTTGCAAAAGATCGTCCTTGGACTATGCTCCAAATAATGAATAAAGAGGCAAGTGCATATGGGATTACACTCTCGAAACCAGACATTGCGCCTTCGCCAGAAAACAAAAACATCAGTATGAGTATGGTAAATGTTGACATTACTAATGGGAATATACAAATCCTAAAACTAAAAAGCACTTTTTTCAATCTACTTACTTGGTCACTAGCAGCTTGTCCTTCATCTGAATCATTCAATTCTTTGCTTGGAAGTTTTGTCAACTTCTGTACTAACTCGTTATTGGATAGAACTGCAGTAATTGCATATCCAAAGGAAACAGAAATAAAACTCATGGCAGCATATGTGGTCAGGCTATCAATGCTAGCAATTATGTAAAATGTAGTTGAAAACATCACTATTAGTGCGATGTGGGGCAGTGTTTGAGGAGATAATAGTGTCTTGATAAGACCCCAAATTGACGTTTTTTGACTTGACAACTCATCAAGAACGGAATTAACCACCTGCTCTATTGCCATTTCAGATTCAACTGTGGAGGCGTTAGCCTCTATCTCATCTGCCACATTACTAGGGAATCGGTTCTCTATTTTCAGTGTATGGCAAGATTATTCATATGAAATCTAATTGAAGGAGTGCATTCTGGCTTGCTACATGGCAAAGAAACTGACCAAGGCTCTGCGTGGTAAGAGGCGCTGGTTTGGAGTTGCTGTTTCGCCTGATATTACAACGCGCAGTCAGTTACAAACAATAGTCAATAACTTACAAAAGTTCTTGGGCAGCAAAAAAGAAATAAAACTTATGGATTTTTACAATGGTGGCAGTGAAGCTGCTGAGTTGGCACATACTAACTTAAAAGAAACTCTACCAAAAGTTTCCTTAAATAACGAACAAGGATTGGCAATAATCCAGGTTCCACACGAGGTGTCAAGTGAATTTAGAGAACTGATCGAAACCGAGCAAGGTTATACCGAATACTCCATGCTTAGCGTTAGTATGAGCGGGAAAATACGTTTGATTAGAGAAAGATTGAATTTGCCTAAGCCAAGTAGAGAGCGTAGATGATTTCAATCAGTCCTGCAACACTATCTTCATGATGCCAATGCCGGTGGCGTACAATATGTCCGGCGGAGGAACAGCACCAGCAATGAAGATGAGTGATGTATTCATATTGGTCTCGATTTCAATATTAGTTGGTTCATTAATTATGCATTCTTGGCCTCAACCGATCTCTCTTAGCAACGATGTTTCTCATTCCACTAATCTTTCTCTTAGCGATGGTGATGAAATAAATATGCGATTCAGTGCATCTAATGCAACAACAGTGACAATTAGTCTAGAAGGAACGGTTGTAGAAGAACTTGTAATGGTTGAGGGTTCTGAAGAAGAATTTGCTTTGAAGATGGAATCTAGCAAGGACTACAACCTCGTTATTTCTGTTAATGGAGAAGATAATACTAGCATTACCGAAGTATTCATTTCAATCGATAGACAAAGTATGTTGGATAAGATCGTATATCCATTCGGAATTTTACTGCTGGTTTTTGGTTTATATAAGCGTAAAGAAGAGCAAGAGTTAGAAAGTTCCAAAGAGGAAATTCTTGATGCAGAAATAGATGTTTAATTGGATTAAATTAATTATATTTAGGCCAAAATAAATCTTCACCCTCGTCTAGATTCAATAGCTCACCAGAAATAGTTTTTATTTGTAGTTGGCCCTTTTTATCTAATCCCACAACCTCACAAACCTCAGTTCTATAGATTGGGTTGCCCAATGAAATTACAGTGTTGTTAATTTCTTCTAAAGTGATTTTAAGCAGTTTAGTAGAGGAATAATTGGGGATATTGTTCCTTTGTTCAAGCAGTGAGGATAAAGCCGCACTAATCACCGATGAAAATTGGCTAAAATCAATATCTAAATTCAGACTTTGATTTAGTGTTGCGATCCTAAAATCTTGCTTTTCTAGGGGTTGTGCAGAAAAAATATTAGCTCCTATTCCAAGAACCAAACTTATTTCTGATGCAATGCTTCTCCCTTCAAGCAAAACACCAGCTACTTTGGACCATTCAGACGATTCATTTTGCAATAGGATATCGTTTGGCCACTTGAGTCTAATTCGTTCATGGCATTCACTGTTTGAAATTGCTCTTATTGTGTCAACAACAGCAAGCCCGCCAATCAATTGTAGGTCGGAATGAACCAGTTCGCTTTTTCCATCGTGTACAATCCAAGAACCTGCAAATGCATTCGTTTCGCTAGTCCAAGTACGCCCTCGCCTCCCCTTGCCTTCAAGTTGTTTTTTGGCCTGAATGGAGGTGCCAATTATACCTCCACTATCGAGCAACATCTTGTTTGTTGAATCGACTTCATCAAGTATGCTAACCGGGCAATTTGAGAATGGCTTCCAAATTGCATATACGGTCAATTCTTCACCATCTTCGAATTGCTTGCTTGAAAATTCACGACATGACAAACCATTTTGAAGGCAAATTCTTTTCGTATTGTTTCCTCTTTGATTATTTGAAACTAAAATAAGAGCCATTCCAGTGGTGGTCATCAATTTCCCAGTGGATATCATTTTCACTAGTCGTGAAACAAGTCCAATTGAGTCGGTGTCTAGTAATGCTGCTTCTTCAAATGGGCCAAGCACCTCAT